>CAMAQW010000099.1 GCA_945860335.1 Sediminibacterium ginsengisoli
TTTTTACCTTTTAGTGCATAGATATCTCCATTAGAACCATTGGCAATATCGTAATAGCAAGATATGGGGCTATTGGATCTTATGAGTAAACCTTTATTGCTGACCGTATTGGGCGTAGCATTTTCTATTTGCGTAATTACTGTGGTGAGATTTACTGAGTTCGAGCTATTGGCTGGAATATCTATGCTTATGGGGGTAAAGCCAGGATTTGCTGGTTGAGAAATGGTAATCGAAGCAGCTGTATTTGAAGTCGAGAATCTTAAAAAAATGGGCCTGTCACCATGCGCTTCTTGGAGGTCTGGTGCAGCAAACCAAAAAGTAGTATCCGTTTGGGCACTTGTTAATTTACAAAATAAAACAAAAGCCATTAATATGTAGAGGTGGGGGCTTCTACAGCTCATTATTGCTATTTTCTTGGTCAATTTTCAAATCTTACTCTTTCTGAACTGCAAACTACTTAAAACGGCTTTAAAATTGTCATAATTTATTTATCTTGAACACCTTAAAACTTAATTCTATGAAAAGACGCAACTTCCTTAAAAACAGCAGCCTTGCTGCGGCTTCTGTAGCATTTATGCCTAGTGCAAATGTTTTTGCAAATTCATTTGCAAGTAATGTTAAAATCGGCATTATTGGGGTAGGATTAAGAGGTCAAGGTCATCTAGACTTACTTCTAAGACGCAAAGATGTTGACGTAGTTGCAATTTGTGATATTAGCGACTATATGCTAAATAGTGCAAAAGAGGACATTACTAAGTCTGGTAAAAAAATGCCAGCTATCTATACCGGCGACAACTATGCCTGGAAGCGTATGTTGGAAAAAGAAAAACTAGACGGGGTAGTAATTGCTACACCTTGGGAGTGGCATAAACCTATGATTGTGGGTTCTTTGGAAGCGGGTGTAAAATATGTTGGTTCCGAAGTGTGTATAGGACTTAGTTTACAGGATCACTGGGATGTTGTAAAAGCTGCAGAGCGATACAGTGCACAAGTGATGATGCTTGAAAATGTTTGTTACCGCCGAGATGTAATGGCAGTTTTAAATATGGTGCGTCAGGGATTATTTGGTGAACTTATTCATTTGCAAGGTGGTTATCAGCACGATTTAAGAGACGTGAAATTTAACAATGGGAATAATCCAGCTAACTCGCCGGTAGAATTTGGTGCAAAAGCTTTTTCGGAAGCGTCTTGGAGAACAGAACATTCGGTACAGCGCAATGGAGACTTATATCCAACACATGGTATTGGCCCTGTGGCTAATTATATCAATATTAATAGAGGTAACCGTTTTGTGAACCTATGTTCATTCTCTTCTAAAGCACGCGGTCTTCACAATCATGTGGTTAAAAAAGGCGGTGAAAATCACCCCAATGCAAAAGTTAATTTTAGACTGGGTGATGTGGTTACCACCAATATTCAGTGCGCTAATGGTGAAACTATTTTATTACAACACGACACCAATTTACCACGTCCATATTCGTTAGGATTTAGGGTGCAGGGTACCGAAGGACTTTGGATGGACGTGAATAAGAGTATTTATATTCAGGACAAATCGCCTAAATCGCATCAGTGGGAGCCCGCCAAAGAATGGTTGGATAAATATGATCATCCTTTATGGGCGCGTTGGAGTAAAGAAACCGAAGGTGCTGGTCATGGCGGTATGGACTTTTTTGTCATTCATGCTTTTATTGAATCTATTAAAAATAGTAAGCCAACACCACTTGATGTATACGATGCTGCCACTTGGAGTGCCATTACACCTCTTTCCGAACAGTCTATTGCACTTGGTAATGAAACCATTGCATTCCCTGATTTTACGGGCGGCGAGTGGATGTATAGAAAGCCAGTGTTTGCTTTAAATGACAGCTATTAATATTCTAGCATGAGCGTTTCTGCAAATGTATTAGAGGTATTTGGTTTTGATGCTTCATTGGTGGAAGTTAAGCCGCTTGGTGAAGGCCTTATCAATCATACCTATATCATATCGTCTGGAAATGACGCTTATGTTTTGCAAAAAATAAACACTGCTGTATTTAAAAATCCAGATGCTATAGCACATAATATTCAATTGATAGCTGGATACCTAGCGGCTCATAGTCCAGATTATTATTTTGTAGCTCCCATTAGTTCTGTGCATGGGAATCAGATGGAATATATAGACGAGGGGTATTATAGGGTGTTTCCATATGTGAATGGTTCGCATGCAAAAACAGTAGTTCAAAATGAGGAGCAGGCTTTTGAAGCGGGCTATCAATTTGGACTTTTTACAAGTGCATTAAATGGCCTTGATGCCAATGATTTACAAATCACCATCCCCGATTTTCATAATTTAACACTTAGGTATGAGCAGTTTGCATCTGCGCTCACATCTGGAAATCAAGATAGGATTACAGCATCAAAGAATCAGATTCAATATTTACAAGATCATAAGTGGATAGCAGATTTTTTTGAGACCATAAAAACAAATCCAAATTTTAAATTACGCGCTACACACCATGACACCAAAATAAGCAATTTGCTATTTGATGAAAATGATAAAGGGATCTGTGTGATAGATTTGGATACCCTCATGCCAGGTTATTTTATTAGCGACCTTGGTGATATGTTTAGAACTTATTTGTGTGCTGTTTCTGAAGAAGAAACAGATTTTTCTAAAATATCTGTAAGGCCAACTATATACAAAGCAATTGTAAGGGGTTATTTAAAAGGTGCTGGAAATATGTTATCTAAAGATGAAGCGGATCAGATTTATTATGCAGGGCTTTTTATGATTTATATGCAGGCGCTTCGTTTTTTAACTGACTTTATAAATAATGATGTGTATTATGGCGCAAAATATTCGCTTCACAATTACAATAGGGCCTCTAATCAAATTAAATTGTTAGAAGACTATTTACAAAAGAAAGAAACTTTGCAAATTGGAATAAATAATTAAATGTTTTAAATACGAAATGAAATGAAAAAATTAGTAGTTGTTATTGCCGTTTTATTTGTTGTGCATTCACTTACAGCTCAAAAGTATAGTAAGCCAGAGTGGTATGAAACATTTGGAAGTATCAATACAGAAGTGCAACAAAACTCCAAAGCCTACGCAACGCTTAAGTATGCCACCGAAACGATTGGACACCGTTTAACAGGTTCTGTTAATGGTAGCAAAGCAGAAGCATATGCCTATAACTTATTAAAATCTTATGGGTTTAAAAATGTAAAATACCAACCTTTTGAAGTAGAGAGCTGGAGTAGAGGAAGTTTAACAGTAAAGATCGGGAATAGTCTAAGCAATTTACAACCCGTAAAGTCCGTGTCGCTAGCACATTCACCAGTTGCTGCCGATGTTGCGCTTGAAGTGGTTGATATGGGTAATGGACTAGATGAAGACTACGCAAAAGATCCTTCTAAAGTTGCCGGTAAAATTGCGCTTGTTTATTTAGGTGTTTTACCAGGATCAAAACCTGGTACGCCAAGCCTTCACCGCTCAGAAAAAACAGCCATCGCTACAAAATATGGCGCTAAAGGAATCATTGTAATTAATACGGCTGCTGGTAGTATTTTACTTACCGGTACCGCTTCTGTTACTGGAAAATTAATTCCTATTCCTGCGGTATGTATTAGTAAAGAAGATGGGCTTACATTTAAAGAAGCACTTTTAAAGGAACAGCAGTTTGCTAGTATCAACATGACTAATTTTTCTGGACTTATAAAAGCCCGCAATGTGGTAGTAACAATTAAAGGAAGTGATTTACCTAAAGAAAAAATTGTAGTAGGCGGTCATTTGGATAGTTGGGATTTAGCTACAGGTGCTATTGATAATGGTATTGGATCGTTTTCGGTACTTGATATGGCGCGTACATTTGCTGCGCTTAACCTACGTCCTACACGTACTGTAGAGTTTGTATTATTTATGGGTGAAGAAGAAGGATTATTAGGATCTAAGGCTTATATCGATGCTGCAAAAAAAGATAAATCAATTGATCAGATAAGATACATGTTCAATTATGATATGACCAACGATCCAACCGGATATTCAAGTTCGACAGAAGTGTCTGAAACCTTATTTAAATCGATTGGTTCTATTGTACAAAGTATTGATACAAGTTTCAAAAATACATTTAGCGCAGGAGCAGGGCTTCATAGCGATCACCAACCATTTATGTTACAAGGTATTCCAACGGGTGGTGCAGCTGGTGGCAAACTCCCAAACAATGCGGGACCATGCTACCACGCAGACTGCGATAGCTTTAAATTAGTGGATGAAAAAGGCATGAAAAACACGGTTCGATTTAATGCCATTTTGGTATATGCTGTTGCCGATGCGCCATTAATTGAAGCAAAGCATTTAAATGATGAAGAAACGAGATTGTTTCTACTAAAAAACAATTTAAAACTACCGCTGCAAATAGCAGGTGATTGGCGCTGGAAAGACTAGCTATTTATTTAAGTGTGTTTTTTAACACATTTAAATTTCCGTCAATAGTTTTTTGATCATATTGTAACCCTAAAATTTTAGCAATTAGTGGGTATACATGCACGTTTTCAAATCCGTTAATTTTTTTACCAGATTTGAATGCAGGTCCCCATGCCAAAAAGCTAGCCCTCATTTCGGGGAGCCTAGGATCGTAACCATGTTTGCCCGGACTGCTAGGTCTGCCACTTAAACTAAATGTATAAGGTAGTTTAGCTACTAAAATAATGTCACCAATTCGGTTGAATCGGTCGTCTAGGTTACTGTAATGAAAATCTTTAGGGGCATTATTTTTTAAATAAACATCGTATCCCTTGGCCTCTTTTAGAAGTGCTTGGTAGGTAGGTACAATGGCTGCAGTATCTTTTGCATAAAGTTGCAAAAGGGCACTTCCAGAAGGTACATAAAATTTTGCTGGATCAACGGATTTTGGAAGTCGAATGGGTTTTTGGCTATCTACTAGCGCCATGCCGTGATCTGAAACCAGAATATAATTTACTGGAAGATTCAAACTGCCAACCGCTTCATTCATTTGTTTGATTACACCATCTATATATTGTACAGCAGCTTCTGCTTGTTTGCTATCTGGTCCAAAATTGTGGGCAGCATCGTCTACCTCAGGCATATAAAAAGTAATAAGGTGTGGCCTGGTTTTTTCTGGTAAACTCAACCACTCTTTAATTTTAGCAATTCTCTTTTCTATTTTTATTTTATCGTTATAATTATAGTAGTATGATGGTTTGGTATTTCCAATAGGCGCTTCAGACGCTACCCAATAAAAGCTAGCTGTTACCATCTGTTGTTTTTCGGCAAGAACCCAAAGCGGCGTGCCGCCATACCAATATGGGTCGGCTACCATTTTTTTATTAGACATGGTATAGGTAGCGTTTGCTTTTTCATCAAAAAAAGTATTGTCCACTAGGCCATGATGTGCAGGGTAAAGGCCCGTTACAATACTGTAATGGTTAGGAAAAGTTAAAGAAGGGAAAGCGGATGTCATGTAGTTTGCAACGACACCAGATTTTCCATACGCTTGCAAAGATTTTGCATTGTACTTGTCTACAAAATCTGATCTAAGGCCATCAATAGAAATAAGTATAACATACGGCCTTTTTTGAGCGGCAGCACTATTATACCTACCGGCAGTAATTTGCTCAGTGGTGTCTTGGGCAGCTGCTATTTGAAATATAAAGCTGAAAGCAACTAGAAGGGCTAGTTGTATGTTTTTTAGGTTTTTCATTCGGCTTTATTAAAATAGTTCAAGTGAATTATCCATGCTATTAAAGTGCTACAATATGCAGTAAATATTCCAGCGCCAACATCCAATGGGAAGTGCTGTGCTACATAAATTCTAGCATAACCACCTAATAATGCATACATAAAACCTAGTGGTACGATCCATTTTTTTGCACTAATAAAACAACAAAATAAGAAAAGTGAAAATGCGGTTGCGGTATGCCCAGAAGGAAAGCTATTAGTGGTATGAATTACAATACCTGATACTTTGTGTATTAATGCGTTGTCAGAAATAACGGCGGTAGGTCTATTTTCTGATTTAAAAAATATTTGTTTTGAGCTTTGCGTGATAATGGTTGAAAACAGGATCGTAGCAAGCAAAAGCGGAATAAACTTTTTCTTGTACATCAGCGTTAATGCAAAAGCGGGGATCCAAATAAATCCATCGCCAGCATTGGCCCAGATATAGAAAAAGAAATCTGCAGCAGGCCCTAAATCTAGGTTCATGAGTAGGAAGGCATTTTCCTTACCCATGATCATAGATAGTAGGATTAAGCAAGTTCCTGTAATTAAGGATACGCCTAT
>CAMAQW010000100.1 GCA_945860335.1 Sediminibacterium ginsengisoli
AAAGAATGAAGTGTAGTAACGCATGTTGGAAGGCCATTTTAGTGATTTGTATTTTTATTTCTAGCCAAAGTTTTGCGCAAGAAAAAAAAGATACGGTCCGTGTATTGCTAGTAGGTAATAGTTATATCTACTACAATAATTTAGCACAAATGATTGGTTTAATTACAGATAGTTTAAACACAAAAATTATTTGTAAAAAATCTACCATTGGCGCAGCAACACTCGGACAACACTGGAACAGTGAAAGAGGCTTAAAGACAAAAAAAATTATAGCAAGCAATAAATTTGATATTGTTGTAATTCAGGATAATAGCATGTGGCCTTTGGAACATAAAGACAGCTTGCTTATTTATGGCCAACTTTTTTGCAATTATATTCGTGCAAATGGAGCAAAGCCATACTTGTACAATACATGGGCAAGGGAAAAAACGCCACAAACCCAATCAAGTATCAATGCGGTATACAATGAACTTGCAGCATTAGAAAATGCGGTTAATGTACCCGTTGGATCAAGCTTTGATTTGGCCAGAAAAACCATCCCTACAATGAATTTGTTCCATCCCGATGGATCGCATCCATCGGCGGTAGGAACATTTTTAATTGCCTTAAGTTTTATAAAAAAAATTACGGGCACCTTACCAAAAAAGTACGCAACCGTGTATAATTATTTTGACAAAGATGGTGAGACTTTTAGAATCATGCAATTAACTGATGCAGAAATCGAGTCTTGTGTAAGTATTGTAAACAGTGTGATTCAGTAGAATCCTCAAGCGCGTAAACATGATAAAAAAAATCGCAACCAATCTTACTTTTTGGGTATTGTTTGCAATCACAGCAGGTATATTAGTTGGTCATTTTTTTCCAGCTACCGGAGTTGCGATGCAACCACTTGGTAAATATTTTATTGATGTTATTAAACTCTTCATCAATCCAATTATACTACTTACCATGGTCACCGGTATATGTGGCATGGGCGATTTAAAAAAAGTAGGAAAAGTGGGCGGCAAGGCCCTCTTATATTTTGAAATCATTACTACCCTTGCTTTATTAATTGGTATTGGGGTTGGTTATTTATTAGAGCCTGGTTCAGGGGTAAATACAAGCGTTGTAGCCAAGGGCGATATTTCTAAGTATAGCAGCGGATCTGTTTCTATTTCATGGGTCCAGTTTTTTAAAGATAACCTTACCATCCAAGTGTTACTTTTTGCAATACTTGCAGGTATCGTTATTAGTAGGTTAAAAAACAAAGAAGTTATTTTAACCAAAGTATATTGGCTATCAAAGTATGTATTTAGAGGTCTTCATTTTGTGATGAAACTCGCGCCCATTGGTGCTTTTGGCGGTATGGCCTTTACCATTGGAAAATATGGTGTTGCTACTTTGTTACCCCTGGGTAAATTAATGGCCTGTGTATACATTACTATGGCGCTCTTTATTTTTTTAGTGTTAGGCGCTGTTCTAAATTATTACAAAATCAGTATTTGGAAATTTTTAGGCTATATCAAAAATGAACTCCTGATTGTTTTAGGTACCTCTTCTTCAGAAGCGGCGCTTCCATCACTCATGGAAAAGTTAGAGCATATGGGATGCCACAAATCTGTGGTAGGACTTGTGGTTCCTGCTGGGTATTCATTTAATTTGGATGGCACTTCTATATACTTATCAATGGCCATAGTATTTTTAGCCCAAGTATTCCATATTCAATTAAATATGGAACAAATTATTACCATCATTGGTATTTTAATGGTAACATCAAAAGGTGCTGCTGGCGTAACTGGTAGTGGGTTTATCATATTAGCTTCTACATTAACTGCTACCAAAGTAATTCCGATAGAAGGGTTGGCATTACTACTAGGTGTGGACCGCTTTATGTCCGAAGCACGTGCTATTACTAATTTTATTGGCAACGGCGTTGCTGCTATTTTTATCTCTAACAACGAAAAAATGTTTGACCGCTCTAGGATGTATAAAGCCTTTGGTATTCATAAAAACGAACTTTAGTGGCCACTATTTGTTATTTTAGATAACTATGATCGGCCACCGCTTTATCAATTTTGTTCCTGGAGAAAATTCAAAATCTAAATTCGAGCAAATGCTCGATATTTTCACGCAGCTATTAAACTATACGAGCGGAGATGCTACAGAGGCATTAGATTGGCTCAATCAACTAGACCGTACCCATAAATTTACCGATGACGAGTATGGGGTGGGTGATTTTATTGAAGACCTTAAGCAAAATGGGTATCTAAAAGAAAATCCACAGGATGGAAAATTTGCAATTACTGCAAAAACCGAACAAACCATTCGTCAAAAAAGCCTCGAGGAAATTTTTGGCAAACTAAAAAAAGGCAAGCAAGGAAATCATAGTACCACCAAGGCTGGTCCAACCGGAGATATCAATTCAGATACTCGCTCTTTTCAGTTTGGTGATTTGATGGAACAAATAGATTTTACAGAGAGTATTAAAAATGCGCAAATCAATAGAGGTGTCGATTCTTTTTCGATGCATGAAGATGATTTAGTGATACGTGAGGCGGATTTTAAAACCCAAACCTCTACAGTGCTCATGATTGATATTTCGCACTCTATGATTTTATATGGAGAAGATAGAATCACGCCTGCAAAAAAAGTAGCGATGGCGCTTTGTGAACTCATCACTAAAAAATATCCAAAAGACACCATTGATATTGTTGTGTTTGGTAACGATGCATGGCAGGTAGAAATTAAAGACCTACCCTATTTACAAGTAGGACCCTACCATACCAATACTGTTGCTGGGCTTGAGTTAGCGATGGATATACTGCGTAAGCGCAAAACATCCAACAAGCAAATATTTATGATTACCGACGGTAAGCCTACTTGTTTAAAAATAGGTGGCCGTTATTATAAAAACAGTTTTGGATTAGATCGCAAAGTGGTAAACCGTTGTATTAATTTGGCAGCGCAGTGTAAGAAATTAAAAATTCCGATTACAACATTTATGATTGCATCGGATCCGTATTTACAAAAGTTTGTAGAAGAGTTTACGGAGATGAATAATGGCAAAGCCTATTTTGCGTCACTTGACAATTTAGGTAGTTTTATTTTTAATGATTTTGAAAGTGGCAAAAGAAAAACATTGTATTAATTATGAGTAAGAAAATCGATATAAAAAAAATTGTAACACTTGGTGATTTAAAAAAATCGGGGTACAAGCCAAAGTCTATTAAAGACGAAGTGCGTGATAATTTAATTGCTAGTATCCAAAATAAAGAAAATGCTTTTGAGGGTATTTTAGGTTACGAAGACACGGTCATACCAGATGTAGAACGTGCACTTTTAAGCCGCCACAATATTTTGTTTTTAGGACTCCGTGGTCAGGCAAAAACCAGGATGGCACGTCAAATGGTGGATTTATTAGATGAATACACCCCTACGATTGCCGGATCTGAAGTAAATGACGACCCCTTGCAGCCCCTGAGCCGCTTTGCGGTAGACCTAATAGCTGAGCATGGCGACGAAACCCCTATTCACTGGGTACACAAAAGTGCGCGTTACGGTGAAAAACTAGCCACACCCGATGTTAGCGTTTCAGATTTAATTGGTGATATTGACCCTATTAAGGCTGCTAATTTAAAACTCAGTTTTGCCGACGAAAAAGTAATTCACTATGGTATTATCCCAAGAAGCAACCGCTGCATTTTTGTAATCAATGAACTTCCCGATTTACAGGCAAGAATTCAGGTTTCTTTATTTAATATTTTACAAGAAGGTGATATACAAATTAGAGGATTTAAACTTCGTATGCCGCTTGATATTTTATTTGTGTTTACAGCAAACCCCGAAGACTATACCAACAGAGGAAGTATTGTTACACCATTAAAAGATAGAATTGAAAGTCAGATATTAACGCACTATCCAAAAACGATTGAAACTTCACTTGCCATTACCGAGCAAGAAGCCAATATTTTACCCGCACAAAAAGATAAAGTAGAAGTAAGTGATTTAATAAAAAGGCTCATCGAACAAGTTTCTTTTGAAGCGCGCACCAATGAGTTTGTAGATAAAAAAAGCGGTGTGAGTGCGCGTTTAACCATTGCTGCATATGAAGCAGCAGTAAGCAGTGCAGAGCGCAGGGCCATTATTCATGGTCAATCAAATACACAGGTTTGGATTAGTGACTTGTCAGGAATTATTCCGGCCATCACCGGAAAAATTGAACTTGTTTATGAGGGAGAGCAAGAAGGTCCTTACGAAGTAGCGCTTAACTTATTAAACAAATCGATACGCACCATATTTGTAACCTATTTTCCAAATCCGGATGATGTAAAAAAACGCAAGGCACCAAAAAAATCAGCTAACGCGCCAGAACAAAAGCAACCTGAAAATCCGTATGCTGCCATTGCAAAATGGTTTGATTCGGGTAATCACCTCGATTTGTTTTTGGATATGAAAGACGAGGATAAAATGATCGAACTCTATAAGGTAGATGGTTTATTTGGAATCGTTAAAAAACATTTTCCGCAAGCTGGCGAAAAGCAAGCGGCGCTTTTAATGGAATTTGTTTTACACGGCCTTTCATCTTATTCTATCATTAGTAAAAAAATGATTGATGGTAAAATTGAATTCAACGACATGATGGGAAGTATGATTAACCTTGGAGATATGGGTATGGATGATGATGCTTTCAATGATTATGCGTAAATTGAATGACCAAGCCGTTTTCACATCATAACTTTTAAGTATGTATAAGCGTATTCGATTTTCTAAAACGTATTTATTAGGTTTTTTAGTGGGTTGTTTATTTTGCGCGCAACCGATAGCTGCCCAATCCGATTCATTGTTACAACAACTAATCAGTGCTAATCATGTTGATTCAAGTTTAATACAACCCCCTGCAAAAATGCTATTTACGCAGCGTGCTTTGTGGGGTACGAGTGGGCTCTTAAAAAACAGGTATAGCGGCAATGACCTAGTTGCAAATCGACAAAAAGACCTCAAAATTAGAAGAACCATGTTGCAGCTTCACCAAATTGGTGGATTTGTAACAATTGGTGGTATGCTTGCACAGGGCATTATTGGAAGTCAATTGTATAAAGGTGATTACAAAGTAAAAGACCTACATGAAAACATGGGTATGGCCGTAAACTTAACCTATGGATTTACTGCTTTAAACGGCCTTTTTGCACCGCCTTCGGCGTTTAGCAGGGATAAAAAAATCACCTCTATTCGTTTGCATAAATGGCTTGCGGTACTGCACCTTTCAGGCATGATTGCCACCAATATACTCGGCACTCAAATAGAAAAAAACGTTTCTTTAAAACCTTACCACCGCGCAGCAGCGTACGTTAGTTTTGCAAGTTTGGCAACAGCGCTTGTTGTCATTAAATTTTAAATGATGCTACACTATATTATTTTAAACTTATTGATGTCTGTATTTTTTCAGGCACCAACGTACGACCTGTCAAGCTCTAGTATTACATACACCATGAAACACAAATTGCATGCTTGGGATGGCATCAGCAAGCAGGTAAACGTTGCAAGCAAATGGAACGGAGATAAACTAGAACAAATTTCGGTGTTGGCAAAAGTGAGCAGTTTTAATAGTGGTTTATCAAGTAGAGATAGCCATATGATTGAAGTATTGGATGCGCTAACAATTCCTAATATTACGTTTAGTAGCACCAGTATTAAATATAGCGGAGCCGACATACTCACAACAGGCAAATTACAATTCCACGGCGTTACCAAAGAAATTCAATTTGTTGCTAAGACTAAAAAAGAAAACAATGAGTGGTTGTATGAAGGTGAATTTCCAGTGCTTCTAGAATCTTATAATGTAAAAAGACCTAGCTTACTCTTTGTAAAAGCAGACGATCTAATAAAAATTAAATTTGTATTGGTTTTTAAAGACAAGTAGGCGCTTGTGGTACCCGGCTCAAAATAGTTTGTATACCCTTCAACATTATTTGTACTGGCTTGTTTAACAGGTATGTCAAAGCAGGCCGCCCTCATTTTTCCGCATCAGCTTTTTAAAAAATCAGAACTGCTGGATAAAAGCAAGTGCTACTATTTAGTGGAAGAGCATCTGTTTTTTACACAATATCCTTTTCATAAAGAAAAACTCGTGCTTCATAGGGCGTCTATGAAAGCCTATGAGCAGTATCTGTTACAAGAAGGCTATCAAGTACAGTATATTGATAGCACAGATGCGCTTCATGATTGCAGATTGCTTATTGCTCATTTAGCAAAAGAAAAATTTACAGAAATTCAAATAATTGATCCGGTAGATTATTT
>CAMAQW010000101.1 GCA_945860335.1 Sediminibacterium ginsengisoli
AGTTTACCTGCACTTCCCACACAAACAATTAAAGGACAAACTGCCTTAGCGCCCGGTTATCATTTAGGGCCCCGAACCAATGTAGAAAAGCCAGAACTCTATGCCGTATTCCCATTCAGGCTAAGAGGTGTTGGTAAAGAAAAAATAGAAGAAGCCATTGTAGCTTTTAATAATAAAGCCAATAATGAATTTAGCGGTTGGCAACAAGATCCCATTTTTGCTGCTTACCTAGGGCTTACAAAAGAAGCCAAAGAAATGGTGGTTCATAATTTTACAACAAAACATGGAGGCAGCAGGTTCCCTGCATTTTGGGGACCCAATTATGACTGGGTGCCGGATCAAGACCATGGCACTGTTAACATGCGGGCGCTGCAAAATATGCTGGTACAATCAGAAGTTGATCAAACAAATTGGCTACCTACCTGGCCTACAAACTGGAACGTTGATTTTAGAGTGCACTTGCAACAACAAAAAGTAGTAACCGGAAAATACAGCGCTCAAAAAGGTTTATCAATAATACAAACTCTTAAGAATCCCCATTTCTAAACCCCTAAGTTCGGCAAGACCTCTAAGCCTTCCAATGGCAGAGTAGCCGGGGTTGGTTTCTTTTTTTAAATCATCAAGCATTTGATGACCATGATCTGGACGCATAGGGATAGAGATATTGCGCCTGCGCATCACTTCAATAATTTCTTTGACAACACGGTACATATCTACGTCACCTTCCAAGTGATTGTCTTCATAAAAATCACCAGCTGCATTTCTTTTGGTACTACGTAAATGAATAAAATTAATACGGTCACCAAAATTACTCACGATAGCGGGAAGATCATTATCAGGTCTAACACCAAAAGAACCCGTACAAAAACACAGGCCATTAGATAAAGAAGGAACGGCACTAAACAACGCCTGAATATCAGAGGCTGTGCTCACTACTCTTGGAAGTCCTAATATAGAATACGGCGGATCATCTGGATGAATCACCATTTTTACACCACATGATTCAGCAACTGGTACAATTTGATCTAAAAAGTAAATAAGATGCGCACGGAGTTTTGTGGCATCAATATGATCATATGCAGCAAGTGCATTTCTAAAAGCTTCCATGGTAAAACTTTCTTCACTACCCGGAAGACCTTTAATCATATTGTGTTGCAACTGCAATTTTTGGGCATCCGTCATGCCATTAAAACGGACTGTTGCCGCTTCAATTTCGGCGGGCGTATAATCATTTGCAGCGTTTTTTCTTTCCAAAATAAATACATCAAATGCAACCACCGCAGCTTTTTCATACAACAACGCTAACGATTTATCCGGCATTTCGTATTTTAAATTGGTACGCGTCCAATCCATCACTGGCATAAAATTATACGTCACAATGTAAATGCCACAACTACTTAAATTTCGAATCGTTTGTTTGTAATTATCAATGTACTCTTGAAAACCTTGACTTTGTGTTTTAATAGCTTCATGCACCGGAACACTTTCTACAACATCCCATGTAAGTCCGGCAGCTTCAATAATTTGCTTTCTTTCCTGAATAGCCTCAATAGACCACACCTTTCCATTTGGAATTTGATGTAGTGCAGAAACCACACCAGTACACCCAGCTTGACGTATATCCCATAAACTTACAGGATCATTAGGGCCATACCAACGCATGGTTTGGATCATTTTGGGTTGCAATTGCATATCATTCATTATTCTAAATCTTCGGCAGCAATAACATTTACCTTAGGAACCAATAAGTGCATAATTACCCATGCTAATAAATAGGCAGACCCACACACAATAAACATGATATAATAGGCCGTTTCAATTTGTCCTATCGAGCGGTAATGCACAAATAAATTCTTTTGTACCGCCATAGAAAGCAAAATACCACCAATAGCCCCAAACATACCACCAATGCCCGTTACAGAACCAACAGCACGCTTAGGAAACATATCACTCACTGTTGTAAATATATTAGCACTCCATGCCTGATGCGCAGCAGCTGCTATTCCTATTACAAATACAGCCAACCACATATTCATACCGCCTAATACTTGTGCAAACAAAATAGGCAGTACTAAAAATGCATACATCAACATAGATGACTTACGCGCTTTAAATACAGGCCAATTATTTTTAATTAAATACATAGGTAACCAGCCGCCAAAAATACTACCCACCGCCGACATCGTATATACTGCAGCCACTGGGAGTGCAATCGCAGTTCCTTTAATATGGTATTGGCTTTCTAAAAAATCAGGTAACCAGAAAAGATAAAACCACCAAATAGGATCCGTTAATAATTTACCAATCGCAAACGCCCATGTTTGCTTGTATTTTAACAATGCCGTCCAGCTAAATGATTTTGTGTTCAGTGCATCCCCTTCTGCGATAGCATCAGCGTCACTATTAATATAGGCAAGCTCGGCAGCAGATAATTTTGGATGTTCCGATGGCTTGTAATAATGCTTATTCCAAAAATACAACCAAACAAACCCTAGTAAACCTGTGGCAATAAAGGCCCACTGCCATCCATAAGCCGCTGCAATAAAGGGTACTGATAATGGCGCAACAATGGCACCAATATTTGCACCCGAATTAAAAAGACCGGTAGCTAAAGCACGCTCTTTGCGCGGAAACCATTCTGCTACGGTTTTAATGGCCGCCGGAAAATTACCAGCCTCGGTCACACCAAGGGCAGCACGTGCCACAGAAAACCCAAAAACACTTTTAGCAGCAGCATGCAAAACGGCAGATATACTCCAAAGTCCAGTTGCCCAAGCATATCCTTTTTTAGTACCTACTTTATCAATAAACCTACCAGCTAACAATAAACCTATCGCATAGGAAACTTTAAATGCAATTTCTACATTGGTATAATCTGCATCATCCCACTTAAGCTCAGTTGTTAAAGTAGATTTTAATAAACTAATAACCGCTCTATCTAAATAGTTAATCGTAGTAGCAAAAAAAACTAAACTACAAATAGTCCAGCGGTAACGTCCAATTTTTTGTTCCATATAGCAATGCTTTAAATCGTAATTATCGTATTGTCTTAACAAGCGCTAGTAATTCTTTTGTTTGCGCTTCTAATTGTTCAAAATTTTTATGGGCAAGCACTTCTTTTGTAATAAGCTTACTGCCAAGTCCAACACCTGCCACACCTGCCTTAAACCAAGCGCCCATATTTTGTGCAGTAGGCTCTACACCACCAGTTACTAAAAAGTCAACGCCCGTAAATAAAGTTTTAATAGCGTCTACAAAACCAGGACCTAACACATTGCCCGGAAAAAGTTTTACGAGTGTAGCACCCGATTTTTGTGCCACATGAATTTCGGTAGGGGTCATACAACCAGGTATCCATAGCACTTTGTGCATGTAAGCAACATCTGCAACACTTGCATCAAAACAAGGGCTAATTAAAAAATCGGCGCCTGCATCAATAAATGCGCTTGCATCTTGAGGTGTTTTAATAGTACCAATACCAAGTATCAAACCAGGCATGGTGGATTTTAAAGAAACCAAATGCGAAAAATTAGGAAGTGCTTGTGGGCCTCTATTGGTAAACTCAACACATCTAACACCACCATTGTATAATGCACGAAGTACACTTTCACATACCGTAACATCATCATGATAATACAAAGGCAAAACGCCTTCTGCTTTTATTTGTCCAATAAGAATGGCTTCTCTTTCCATTTAATACCTAGATTTAATTTGCTCAATTGTTTGCTTGGTACTATCACCGAGCTCTTGCAATTTACCAAAAGCTGCCGAAGCAGCATAATTTATCGTTTCCTGATGCGCATGTCCATTATGAATACCATAAATAAGGCCCGCCATAAAACAATCTCCACTCCCCACTTTATCTACCACCGAATTTGCCTGAAAGCTAACCGATACCGCTTGTTCGCCGGTTGTATCAAGCGTGGCATAATAATTGACACCAGCGCCATCGGGGGTAAACCTAAACGTACTAGCTACAACTTTACAATTTGGATTTTGCGCAAACAATACAGCCGCCGTTTCTTTTGCACAAGCAGCGAACTGCTCTTTGGTAGTGGCAGTTTCTGCACCTGCTGGAACAGAGATACCCAAAAGGTCTCTAGCACTCCAGATATTTCCCATAATTACGTCGGCGTATGCAACAAGTGCAGGCATTACCTGTGCAGGTTGTTTTCCGTATTTCCACAGTTTAGCGCGGTAGTTTAAGTCTACAGAAATAGTAAGCCCCAAACGCTTAGCAGCCTTTAATGCATCTAAACAAAGTTCGGCAGCTTGCTCTGTTAATGCAGGACTAATGGCACTAAAATGAAACCAATCAGAACCTTCGAGTAATGCATCCCAATTTATTTTTCCCGGGAATAAAGCAGTTGAAAATGAAGCATGTGCGCGGTCATAAATAACACCAGCATTTTTTAGATCGGCGCCTTGTGGTAAAAAATAAATACCCATTCTGTCACCGCAAAACTGCACCGCTTCTACCCCTATATTACATGCAGCAATAGAAGCTGTAATTTCTTTGGATAAATAATTGTCTGGCATTGCAGACATGTACG
The DNA here is from genome assembly GCA_945860335.1 of Sediminibacterium ginsengisoli. GTDB lineage: Bacteria > Bacteroidota > Bacteroidia > Chitinophagales > Chitinophagaceae > Sediminibacterium > Sediminibacterium ginsengisoli_B. The sequence goes on from CAMAQW010000101.1 coordinate 4,554, forward strand.
TAACGGGTTGCTGCCATCCCGCCAAAGCCTTTGCTACATTGAGTTCTGCGCCACCAATATGAACAGGCATATTTGCATTATTAATCCAGGCCTGATCTAATACGGGCGACATACGAAGCAAAATCTCACCAAAACAAAATACTTTTTTCATACAAATAACTTACCCGTTTGACTTACAAGATAATATGAAATGAAATAAAAAAGTAGATTATTTATTGTTCCACCCAAAATAATCATTGGCATTGTTGTAACAAATATCTTGGATAATTTGACCTACCCACTTGGTATCGTTAGGCAACTCGCCATTTTCAATTTCGTCACCAAATAAATTACACAATATGCGTCTAAAATATTCGTGTCTAGGAAATGATAGGAAACTTCTAGAATCGGTAAGCATACCCACAAACCTACTCACGAGTCCCATATTGCTTAAAGCATTCAATTGTTTTATAATACCATCCTTTTGATCTAAAAACCACCAGCCACTACCAAACTGTATTTTACCAGCTACCGAACCATCATTGAAATTGCCAATCATAGAAGCCATGAGTTCGTTGTCGGCAGGATTTAAATTATAGATGATGGTTTTAGCCAACTTATCCTCGCTATCCAATTTATTTAAAAATTTAGAAAGTGCTGCTGCTTGCGAAAAATCACCAATACTATCCCATCCTGTATCCGGACCGAGTTTAGAAAGCATACGTGAATTGTTGTTACGCAGTGCCCCTAAATGATATTGTTGTACCCATCCTTTTTCCCAATCCCATTCTGCAAAATGAAGTAACATGCAGCTCTTAAACTTACGCTGCTCTAATATATTTAATTCTTTACCACCATGCACTTTTGCGAAAATGCTTTCAATTTCCTGAACTGTAAAATCTTCTACATAAATCTCTTCAAGTCCATGATCACTCACCGAACAACCCATTGAAGCAAAAAAGTCGTGGCGGTTTTGAAGTGCAAATAAATAATCTTCAAATGAAGAAACAGACAAATTTGTTACAGCCTCTAATTTTTTCACATAAGCAACAAAGTTAGCGGCGCTTGAAACTTCCATGGCTTTATCTGGCCTAAATGCGGGCTTGATTTTTACCTCAAAATCACTCTCTGCAAGCGTTTTATGGTATTCTAATGAATCGATAGGATCATCTGTTGTACAAATGACTTTCACATTCATTTTACGAATCAAGTTTTTGATACTAAAAGCATCTGTTTGAATTTGCGCACTTGCATTTTCGTAAATAGACTTTGCAGAACTTGGATCTAGAATTTCATGGATGCCAAAATATCTTCTTAACTCCAGATGCGTCCAATGATACAGGGGGTTACGCATGGTGTAAGGCACCGTAGCTGCCCACTTTTCAAATTTTTCATAATCAGATTTACCACCCGTGCAATAAGATTCATCGACACCACTTGTGCGCATCGCTCTCCACTTGTAATGATCGCCGTATAACCAAGCCTGGGTTAAATTCTCAAACTTAATATCGTCGGCAATTTGCTGTGGTGACAAATGACAATGGTAATCGATAATTGGCATTTGTTTAGCGTATTCGTTATATAATAACTCCGCTGTTTTTGTTTGCAACAAAAAATCTTCACCCATAAATAACTTACCCATCTCTTTCTAAATTTTATTTATACTATCAACGCCAAAACATGTTTTACAGAACTAGCTTCAATTGCATCCACATAATCAAATACCTGTTCGTTAAATACGTCC
>CAMAQW010000102.1 GCA_945860335.1 Sediminibacterium ginsengisoli
AGGTGAAGGTGTTGTTGGTCGTGTAATCAACACATTAGGCGAACCTATTGATGGTAAAGGTCCAATTGCTGGTGATTTATATGAAATGCCACTTGAGCGTAAAGCGCCGGGTGTTATTTATCGTGAGCCAGTAAAAGAACCATTACAAACAGGTATCAAAGCAATTGATGCGATGATTCCGGTTGGTCGTGGTCAACGTGAGTTGGTAATTGGTGACCGTCAAACTGGTAAAACTGCCATTTGTGTTGATACCATTATCAATCAAAAAGAATTTTACGATGCAGGCAAGCCTGTATATTGTATATATGTAGCAATTGGTCAAAAAGCATCTACCGTTGCGGGTGTGATGAAAACACTTGCCGACAACGGCGCCATGGCGTATACAACAATTGTTGCTGCTCCTGCTGCTGATCCAGCTCCATTACAATTCTATGCGCCATTTGCTGGTGCAGCAATTGGTGAGTACTTCCGTGATACCGGTAGACCTGCTCTAATTGTATTTGATGACTTATCTAAGCAAGCAGTTGCTTACCGTGAGGTATCATTACTTTTAAGAAGACCTCCAGGACGTGAAGCATATCCTGGTGACGTATTCTATTTGCATAGCCGTTTATTAGAGCGTGCTGCAAAAGTTATTGCAAACGATGAAGTTGCAAAAAACATGAACGACTTACCTGCTTCTATTAAGCATTTAGTAAAAGGTGGTGGTTCTTTAACAGCACTTCCAATTATTGAAACACAAGCGGGTGACGTTTCTGCATACATTCCAACAAACGTAATCTCAATTACGGATGGTCAGATTTTCTTAGAAGGTAACTTGTTTAACGCAGGTATTCGTCCAGCGATTAACGTAGGTATCTCTGTAAGTCGTGTGGGTGGTAACGCGCAAATCAAGTCAATGAAAAAAGTAGCTGGTACCCTTAAATTAGACCAAGCTTTATACCGTGAGTTAGAAGCCTTCTCTAAATTTGGTGGAGACCTAGATGCTGCTACTAAATCTGTAATTGACAAAGGTGCACGTAACGTTGAAATCCTAAAGCAAGCGCAGTACACACCGTTTACCGTAGAAAAGCAAGTTGCGATCATTTATTTAGGTACACAAGGTTTACTTCGTGAAGTAGCTGTTAAAAATGTAAAAGAATTTGAAGCTCATTTCTTAATGGAAATGGAAAACAAATTACCAGAAGTTTTAGCTGCGTTCAAAAAAGGAGATTTACCTGAAGATGGCCTTAACAAAATGGTTGAATTAGCTAAAGGGTTAATGCCACAATATAAATAATAGCACTGTCTATATTTTTAAAAGCCTCCACTCGTTGGGGGCTTTTTTAATTCCGAACATCTTGCAGGGTTGTTTGTTATAATAGTATGTCTTCAGTTATTCAAGTGCGTGGGCTTACCAAAAAATTTGGTCAGCAGTTTACAGCGGTTAATGATTTGTCCTTCTCTGTCCATAAAGGAGATGTATATGGCTTTTTAGGGCAAAATGGCGCCGGCAAAAGCACCACCATACGTATGCTCCTTTCTCTTATCGAACCAACAGCTGGCGATATTGAAATTTTTGGTTTGCCACTAGCAGCCAACCGTTCGGCGATCATGCAAAAAGTGGGGGCCGTGATAGAAAAGCCTGCGATGTATGAATATTTAACGGCCTATCAAAACTTAAAAATATTTTCTGCATTAAGTGGCGTTTCAAAAACCAAAACACAGTTATTGCAGGAGCTAGACGTGGTGGGTTTAGCTGCAAGGGCACAGGACAATGTGGGTACTTTTTCGCAAGGCATGAAACAAAGACTTGCGATTGCCATGGCCATGGTGAATGACCCGGAACTGATATTACTCGACGAACCTACCAATGGATTAGATCCACAGGGTATTGCAGACATTAGAAATTTAATTTTACACCTTAGTAGGGAGCAGGGAAAAACGGTGCTGGTTTCTTCGCATCTTTTATCAGAAATCGAACAGGTAGCCACAAGGCTTATCATTATTGATAAAGGCTGCAAATTAGTAGAAGGGGATAGCAAAGAATTATTTGATACCAGTAAAACAGTGGTAGCTATTCAAACCCTTGATAATAAAAAGGCAGCCGAGTTGTTACTACAATCTAACTGGGCAACGCAGCTACTAGTAAACCGCAGTTCAGACAAAGAAATTTTTATGCAGCTCGACGAAAAACATTTGCCAAGCCTACATAAAAGTTTGGTAGAAATGGGTATTGGCGTGTTATCTGTAAAGCCCATGCATTCATTAGAAGATTATTTTTTACAAATCACATCAACTCCAAAATATGTATAGTCTTGTTCAAGTAGAGTTGTATAAAATATTTAAGCGTCCACGTACCTATATTGCATTTGGTGCAGTGGCTGCACTTATTGGTATTATTCAATTTGGTTTAAAATTAGATGGTAAAAGTTACCTCGATTTTATGCTCAACGATTTAAGCAGCTCTCTTGAAATTGACGGTAAAATTTTAAATGGCTATTTAGTTTGCTATGTGATGCTTCAGTTGTTGCTGGTGCACGTGCCACTTTTAATTGCACTGATTGCCGCGGATATGATTTCTGGGGAAGCAAATATGGGAACGCTTCGTTTGCTTTTAATTAAACCATATAGTCGTACTACATTACTACTCGCTAAATTTATTGCAGCCACTATTTATACATTACTGCTATTAGTTTGGCTGGCTATTTTAGCCCTTTTTGGTAGCATGCTTTTATTTGGAACCGACGACATGTTTTTATTAAAAACCAGCTATGTGGTGTTATTGAAAGAGTCGGATGTTTTTTGGCGTTATATTGGTGCATTTGGTTTTGCCGCACTAGCCATGACCACCGTTGCTTCTTTAGGTTTCTTTTTATCTGTTTTTGCAGAAAATTCTATTGGGCCCATTGTGGCTACCATGAGTGTGATTGTATTTTTTACCATTTTAAGTACCCTTAACATTCCCATTTTTAATTTAATCAAGCCTTATTTATTTACCACCCATATGATTGGCTGGAAAGAATTTTTTGATATAAAAGTGAATGATTCCAACGAAGCCATTATAGGTAGTATTCAAAATCCAGACAAAATTATTAAAGCGGCTGTGGTACTGTTTATTCATACCATCGGATTTTTTGTAGCAACTGTTTTGGTATTTAGAAAAAAAGATATCCTTAGTTAAATTTAGCGTATGAAAAAGTGTTGTTTGTTTGTATTGTTTGTTTTTTGTGCTTCAGTAGCTATGGCGCAAGACGCCGCGCAGCTTATTAAAAAAGTGAAAGCTAAGCTAGAGCTTGTAGATAACTATGAAGCCACTGGTGTTATGAAAACAGACATTGCTTTTATCAAAGCGCCGATTGGGAAAATCAAAATTTATTTTAAAAAACCTAACTTATTTAAAATAAAAAAAGAAGGCGGTATTTCATTGCTTCCTAAAGGAGGTCTTTCTGTTAATTTAAGTTCGCTGATTGCGTCTTCAAATTATTCTACCATTGATGCGGGTATACAGGATTTTGGAGCAAAAAAATTAAGGGTGGTAAAACTACTTCCCAACGAAGAATCAAGCGATGTCGTTATTTCTACACTCTATATCAATGAAAAAGAAAGTTTGATAGAAAAAGCGGTTACCACCACTAAAGAAAACGGTACGTATACCATGATCATGAATTATGGCGCATATAGCAATTACGGCTTACCCGATCAAGTGGTATTTGAATTCAATACTAAAAACTATAAGCTACCAAAGGGCATTACACTTGAGTTTGAAGATGATAGCAAGCCACTAACTGCTGCACAGCAGTTAAAAAATAAAAAGGGTAGGGTAGAAATAAATTATAAAAACTACGTTGTCAATAAAGGTATTCCTGCGGCAATTTTTAATTAAATTATTGCTCTTCAATTCTTTCATCTACGGCGCCAGCAAGCATTCTTGCACTTCTTTTGCGTAGTGGATTGATGCGCATTTCTTTATAACCTTTTCTGGTTCTAATAATTTCGATGCATTCAAAAGTAGCAGCTACAAATGAGCTATGATCAGCAATGCCTTTTCCTGCAATATCAAAAGCAGTGCCATGGTCTGGACTGGTTCTTACACCAGAAAGTCCTGCCGTAAAGTTTACTCCTTCTCCAATGGCTAGCGATTTAAAGGGTATTAAACCCTGGTCGTGGTACATGGCAAGAACGGCGTCAAATTTCTCATATTGACCTCTTGCAAAAAATGCATCGGCGCTGTATGGGCCAAAAACGAGCATGTTATTTTTGCGCGCTTCTGCAATAGCTGGCTTTATAATTTCAAGTTCTTCTTTACCAATAAGACCTTCATCGCCGGCGTGTGGGTTAAGGCCTAACACCGCAATTTTTGGTTTGTCAATACTAAAATCTTGTTGCAAACTAGCGTGCATCATTTTGAGTTTACTCATGATGCCATCTACTGTAATGTATTTGTGTACTTCAGAAATTGTAACGTGTTCTGTAAGTAATCCAATGCGAATATTTTCGGCAACCATAAACATCAACACATCTTTTACCCCAAATAGGTTTTTAAAATAAGGGGTGTGTCCACTATAGTTAAAGGTTTCCGATTGAATATTTTTTTTATGGATAGGTGCTGTTACAAGGCCATCAATATGACCTTCCTTTAATGCTTGTCCAGCTGCTTCTAGTGATAACAACGCATATTTTCCACCAATGTCGTTGAGTTGACCAGGTGTGATCACCACTTCCTCTTCCCAACATGAATAGATATTTACCTGCTTTGGATTGAGTTTGGAAAAATCTCTGCCACTCGCATAACTGAAATTAGATTCTGGTAAACTCTTACGGTAAAAATTGACACTTTTACTGCTGGCAAAAATAACGGGCGTGCAAAAATCAAGTAAACGGCCATCGGATAGCGTTTTTAGGATAATTTCTAATCCAATGCCATTTAGGTCACCACATGAAAATCCAATAATTGGTTTTTGCGTCTCAATACTCATCCGGGCTGTTTTAGACGATAAAATTACGAATATTTGACCCAATTATCGCATGTTTATCACTGATTGGTGCCCTTGAGGCTAACTGGTACTTGCGCCTTAGAATTGCTTACTTTTGTAGGGTGGAATATACACTTAAAAAATCCCTGGGTCAGCACTTCTTAAAAGACGAAAAAATTTGTCTTTCCATTGTCGACGCAATCCCAAATTGTGAGCGCCTTGTAGAAGTGGGCCCTGGTGCTGGTGCCATCACAAAATATATTTTACAAAAGCCGGCACTTGATTTTAAGGCCGTAGAATTAGATGATGAAAAAGTAGCTTATCTAGAAACAACCTATCCAGCCATTAAGGGTAAAATTGTGCATGAAAGTATTTTGGATTGCGCGCCTCCTTTTGAAGAGACTTTTACGGTGGTTGGAAATTTTCCGTATAATATTTCTTCCCAAATATTATTTCGCGTACTCGAGTGGAAAGACCAAGTACCTGTAATGGTTGGTATGTTTCAAAAAGAAGTAGCTAAGCGAATTGTTTCGGGTCCGGGCAATAAAGATTATGGTATTTTAAGTGTACTCGTTCAAGCCTATTACCACGCCGAGTATTTATTTGATGTACCTCCACAGTCATTTAATCCGCCCCCTAAAGTAGATAGTGGCGTTATTAAATTAACCCGCCGTACTGATGTAGTAGACATGCGCTCCGAAAAATCATTTATTGCAGTGGTAAAGGCAGCTTTTGGTCAGCGCAGAAAAATGTTACGCAATCCATTAAAAGGAATGTTTACCCCGGAAACCTTACAAGAAGAAATTTTTACAAAAAGACCTGAACAATTAAGTGTAGCTGATTTTGCAGCCCTTACATTTAAAATGAAATAAATCTAACCGTGAAACCTATTGTAATTATTACCGCACCGGCTCATCCATATTTGACAGAACGCTTGCAGGACAAGGGGTTTGAGGTTGTATTATCGGAAACGATCAGCTATGATGAGCTCGCAAATAATATTGCAACGGCTACTGGTCTAGTGGTAAGTACGCGTATAAAAATTGATCAACCCTTACTTGAAAAAGCAGTTGCACTAAAGTGGATTGCCCGACTCGGAAGTGGTATTGAATTAATTGATACCAATTATGCTGCATCAAAAAATATTATTTGCGTAAGTAGTCCAGAAGGGAATGCAGGTGCAGTAGGCGAACATGCTATGGCGCTACTCTTAAATCTTATGAACAAAGTAACTTCTAGTTTTGCAGAAGTAAAAAATGGTTTATGGATTAGAGACGCCAATAGGGC
>CAMAQW010000103.1 GCA_945860335.1 Sediminibacterium ginsengisoli
ATATGGCACTAAAAAAATAATCACCGCAGCTGGCCCGGGCCGATACAACAAAACCTGGAACATTGTACCGAGCAAATATTTATCAACTACACAAAACAATCAAAATGTTGAAGGCCTTACTGCCGAATACTTTAATGGTATTGAGTTTAGTGGTAACCCCACCGTAAAAAGAGTGGACAAAACCATCAATTTTCATTGGACTATTTCTACACCAGATCCATTAATAACGCCAGAATTTTTTTGTGCAAGATGGACAGGCAATATCAAAGCGCCTCAATCGGGTACTTATAAAATTGGAATTGAAGGAAACGATGGCTATAAATTATACATCAACAATCAACTCATCATTAACAATTGGGACAAGCAAAGCTTTCATACCAACCTAGTTGATTTTAATTTCACAGCAGGAACCAATTATCCCATCCGAATTGAGTTTAAAGAACCAAACGGAAATGCAACCATCAAATTAATTTGGAATATTGGTATTACAAATACAATAGAAGAAAAAATTAATGAAGCCGTTACTACTGCAAAAAAATCAAAAGTAGCGGTTGTCGTTGTAGGACTAGAAGAAGGCGAATTTAGAGATAGGGCTTCTTTACAATTACCAGGCGAACAAGAACAACTGATACAAAAAGTAGCTGCTACTGGAACGCCAACAGTTGTTGTTATTGTAGGTGGAAGCGCCGTAACAATGGGTAATTGGATAGACAAAGTAAGCAGTATTGTAGATGTTTGGTACCCAGGTGAAGAAGGCGGACATGCAGTGGCAGCAGTACTTTCAGGTGAATATAACCCGGGTGCAAAACTCCCTATCACATTTCCTGTAAGCGAGGCACAACTTCCACTTGTGTACAACCATAAACCCACAGGACGTGGTGATGATTATGAAAATCTTACTGGTCTACCCCTATTTCCTTTTGGATTTGGGCTCAGCTATACCACATTTGAATACAGCAATTTGACCATTGAAAAACCAATTGCAAAAAAGGGAGATAAAATCAATCTTTCCTTTGTTGTAACAAATACGGGTAAACGTGCTGGTGATGAAGTGGCACAACTTTATGTAAGAGATCAAATAGCTTCGGTGGCAAGACCTGTTCAAGCATTAAAAGGATTTGAAAGAATTCATTTACAACCAGGCGCTTCAAAAACAATTACGCTTACACTTAACCCAGAAGATTTTGAAATGCTCAATGAAAAAATGGAAACCGTTATTGAACCAGGCGATTTCACCATTATGATTGGTAGTTCTTCTAGAGATATTAGACTTAAAAAAACAGTGACGCTGCAATAATATCAACTGTTCCAAATACGCCAAGACTGTTCGGCCTGTTCAACAAACATTTGTTGGCCATTTTGAATGGTGGCTCCCATTTGCATGCCCTTTGTTAAAAAGGTTGACAGGGCTGGATTATAGGTCAAATCAAACAAGTGATGTTCGGGCGTTAGTAAGTCATAAGGTATTGCCGGACAAGCTTCAATATTTGGAAACATCCCCAGTGGTGTGGTATTAATGATAAGCGTGTGCGTTGCCAAAACAGACGCATCTAAATCATTGTAAGCAAATTGCCCGCTCGTTGCAGTGCGCGACACATAATTAAAGTCAATTCCAAGTTTTTGCAATACATAAACTATGGCTAAGGCTGCACCACCTGTTCCTAACACCAATGCTTTATTGTGTGTTGGTTTTAAAAAAGGAATTAAAGAGTTTTCAAAACCAATAACATCGGTATTGTACCCTATTAATTGACCATCAATTATTTTGACACAATTACAGGCCCCTACTTCTTCGACAGCTTTAGAACGCTCTGTCAAAAAAGCAAGCACTTCTTTCTTGTAAGGGATGGTAATATTAAACCCACACAAATCTGGGTATGTTTTTAGAATATCATGCAAATCAGTTATAGAAGGAATTGAAAATCTTTCATACACACAATCTTCAATTCCTTGATCAATAAACTTTTGCGTAAAATATTGCTGGGACAATGAATGCGTTAACGGAAAACCAATGAGTCCATAACGTTTCATAAACCAATTACTTATTTAAGAATAATTCAAAGGTATCGCCTCTTAATCCTATACGCATGGCTTCAAGTGCAATAATCTCATGAGGCGGAATGTTACCAAGGTTTACATTACAACCAATGAGCTCTAAGAAATAAAGCTGCTGCGCTTTTTGCGGCGCTTCCCAAATTATTTTTTCGGCAGGAATTTGTGTTAAAATTTCTTGAACAAGACCTTCACGTACTTCGCCACTGCCTCTGTAAATACCCACATTGCCTGCTTCACGCGCTTCGGCAATCACATAGGTCGCTCCAGCTTCAAGCTCAGCACGCATAAGTTCGATCCATTTATAGGGAGGGATAATATGCGCAGCATCTTTACTTCCCACTTCACTTAAAATGGTGAAGTGCTTTGCTAATTTTTCTATGTAACCACATTTTTCGGTGTGCGGAATACTAATAGAGCCATCACTCACTTCCATATATGTAATGCCATAATCTTTACAGATACTCACATAGTCATCAAATTGACCACGCACTAAAAAGGCTTCAAATAAAGTACCTCCAAAATAAAGTGGAATATTATAAGACTGATAGGCTTCTAATTTTTGCTTGAGATTTGGGGTAACAAAAGAAGTTCCAAATCCCAACTTAATCACATCAGAATGTGGACCACCAACGCTCATGAAATTATGTACTTCATTTATGCTTAACCCCTTATCCATAATCATGGTTAACCCTGATGTTCTTGGCTGGGTGGTGCGTTCTGGAATTTGTGATAAATTAAAATTCATAGTTCCGATATTTACTGAAATGCAAAAATAAGTTAAACAAATGACTTTTTTAGGCCGATTCTAGGGGCCACATGCATACTATATCTTTCTTCGACGCTTAAACCTAGCAATAACGTCAACCACCTGTGCATTTTGAAGAATAGAAGGTTTAATATCAATGAATTTCTTTAAGAGCTTAGGGCTAGCTACCATTGCCTGCTCAAGTAAAATCAAGCCCTCCTTTGATTTACCGATGATAAATAAAATAGCACTATGGTAAAATAAAAATATAGGCTTATGATCTGTGGCAACAAGTGCGTTATTACTTTGGAGTAAGGCTTCATCATAATATTCTGCAGCAAGTAAACAGTTGATGAGCGCCTCCCAACCCGAAACATTTTTTGGTTTGTGCTTAACAACTACACCAAAATAATGTACCGCTTCTTTAAATTGACCAAGATTCAATTTGCATTCTCCCATCGCCAAATTGTATTCTGTAATGGCGCGGTGCATGCGCATGGCATTTTCAAGTTGTTTAATGGCAGGCTGCCACTGCTTTTCCAACATGTATGTGGTGGCAATTTTATAATACAACTTACTGTCATCCGGATTTAAATGGACCGCTTTTTTATAATAAAACCTTGCTTGCGCAATCTTTCCCATTTTATGATAACAATGACCAATCGCTTCGTAAATAACATCTTCAGGCCTCGTGAGTGATACTACTTTTTCAAGCACTTCAACCGCTTCTTTATATTTACGAAGGCGCAAATAGGCATCTCCCATATTACGGTATGCATAGTCAAATTTATCATCAATAGCTACTGCGTATTGATAAGCATCAATTGATTTTTCGTAGAGTTTTAAACCTTGATACGCAGCTGCCAAATTAAACCAAGCAAGCTCGCTGTATGGCAATTGGTCAATAATTTTTTGATGTAATTTTATACTCTCCTCATTACGTCCAGTGTAATCGGTCCAAAAACAAATTTTATATAAGGCTTCTTCATTAGCTGGCTCTTGTTCCAAAATCAACACCAAGCAATCAAAAACTTTTTCAAAAGATTCATAATCGTCATAGACATCTGCTAATTCAAAAAGTAAATCTACTTTTTCATCACCTTCAAATTTGTGCATTGCAGCTTCCAACAATTCAGCTGCTTTTTCTGGTTGATCGAGGGCTAAATAAGCATCCGTTTTTAGGATGTATAAATCAATATCTGAATTGTCGTAGAGTTCGGATGTTTCTAAAATGTCAAGCGCATCTAAATAACGCTTATCAACAATGAGTAAATCTGCCTTTTTTATCATAAGCGCGGAGGCATAAGGAAATTGCTCTAGGCCAATTTCTACAGCTTCTAAGGCCTCTTTTACATTGTCTTTTTCGTCGAAATAATCAATAATTCGCAAAAATGATTCCTCTTCTAAAAATCGGTGCTGGCGGCCAAGCTTGAGATTCCGGTACTGCTGTAGCAGCTCTTTGAGTGATTCCCGGTCTTCTTGGTATCTATTTTGGCTCATTTTGAAAGGAATTAACCTAAAATAGAGCAAAAATCAAGGTTTTCCAACAATCTAGACAACAATTTATGAACATCTCTGTTGTATTAACGATTTGATAATTGTGAAATAATTAAGAATCCATACCTTTGCAATAATGAAACGCAGTAAAATTGTACTTACATTAACCCTAGCTGTTACCCTATTAGTAGGCGTACAAACAGCTTATGCTGCGTTTACTTTAAGCGGGATCACCACAGAAAAAAGAGGTAAGCAATCTAAGTTTACGCTTAAAAATCTAAACCTGCTTAATTCCAAAAGCTTATCATACAGCTCTCTTAAGTCAACAATGCAATACAAAAGCATTCAAACTATCGGCCTACAATTAAAGGGTAATAATAATGAAATGAATTCTATGCTACGTTTTGATAACGGCAATAGTTCATTTGTTGTCCCTTATAAGTTTAAAGTAAAAGTGCCTAAGTTTAAGACGCCTACTCCGTCATCAAACTAGTATTCGTTCCCTTTTATAATTTTATTCTACTGATAATATCCGGTATCCTTTTGTGGGGATATCAAATTTAGATGCTGCAACAGGATTGTATAAATTAATTTGCGTTGCCCTAAAAATTGTTTTCACACCTAGGTCATCAACCATTTCATATCCGAGTACAAATCCAGGAATATCTTTAAACATGTATTCATAATCTCTAACAGAAGGGATAATGGCTGTTGTATAATAAACTGTTACAGTGGTTCCATTTTTAAGTTGGAGTAACGCCTTTTTGCAAGAATAATCTAAAACAGAAATCGAGTCAGTTGTCAATTGTATTTGCATACTATCAAGCGGCATATTTAACTTTCTCCACTGCTTGGCGTTTAAAGAGGTCATGTATTTGTCTTCTCCAAATGAACGCAAAACAGTAGCCATCCCTGTTGATTTATTATAAATAGTAGATTGAGCATAAGCAGGTGCTACAAGATCTATGCGGGCATTATTGCTTTTTATATATACCGTTTTAGTTGCTTTTTGACGCATACTTCCATCAGACGCGTCATGTGATTCTACTTTATAAACAGCCGTACACTCCGCCACAATACGCTGCTGCGCACTAGCCATATGAAAAGCCAAGAAACAAAATAATATGGAAGCGACTACTTTCAAATAATGGAGGTTTAAAAAAAGCCCTACTTATAAGAGCAGGGCTTTTTATTTATTTTTTCTTAGACGTTTTATCTTTTAAGTCCTGTAACTTTTTTTGACTCTGTTGCATTTGCTCAAAACGCGTTTGCCATTTACTTTTTGCTTTGGGCGTTTTACGCTTCTCGTCCATCTGCGCTAAAATTTTATCATGGTTAATGATATAATTTTGAATCACAAACTGCAATCCTAATGTTACAAGGTTTGATACCGTATAATACCAGGTTAATGCCGACGGTAATCTATTAAAGATAAACAAAAGCATGAACGGGAAAATATAAGGCATGTACTTGAGCGCTGGATTATCCTGCGTTGGTGTCATGCTCATGTTGTAAATAGAAATTAGAAAGCTCGTTAATACTGCTGTAATGGTAAACAAACTAATATGATCTCCAAAACCAAGCGGAATGCTAAACGGAAGCGTTGCAATAACATCATAACTTGATAAATCTTTACTCCATAAAAAGGCCTGTCCTCGAAGCGCAATGTGGGAATTAAAGAAACTATACAATGCAAAGAAAATTGGGATTTGCAAAAGCGCTGGAATACAACCTCCCAGTGGGTTCACGCCCGCTTCTCTAAACAATTTCATTTGCTCCATAGCAAAGCCTTGCTGATCGTCACCAAACTTTTTCTTGATGGTGTCAAGCTCTGGCTTTAACACTTTCATTTTAGCGCCACTTAAATAGCTACTATAGGTTAAAGGAGATGTAACAAGTCTAATAAATAAAGTAAGTAGCAATACC
>CAMAQW010000104.1 GCA_945860335.1 Sediminibacterium ginsengisoli
GGAAGTCTAAATAAACGGGGCTTTGGGTTGCCATCTTGTGCAAGTGGCGTAACCGTGCCAATTTCTACGGCGCCAAAACCAAGAATTTCTAATTCATGCAGGTAAAGCGCATTTTTATCAAATCCGGCGCCAAGTCCAACGGGGTTGGTAAAGGAGAGCCCAAACACTGTTTTTGAAAGGGTTGGATTTGATACGCCAAAGCTTTGCGTAAGCCAGTTTTTAATCCAACTAATTTGGCATAGCCTTTTTAGCCAATTCATTGAAAAATAATGGACGGCTTCTGGGGGAAAGCAAAACAGGAGGTTTCTTAATAGGCGGTACATCATAACCCCGCAAAGATAGGTTTGTACACCCAAAGAAGAATTTAGTTGCATAAACAACTTTTTATAAAAAATCACTACATTTGGGGAGTAAAAAAATAGCCATGCAAGAAGCTTACATTGTAGCCGGATTTAGAACAGCCGTAACAAAAAGTAAAAGAGGCGGTTTTCGTTTTTTTAGACCCGATGATTTAGCCGTTCAGCTCATTCAAGGTCTCATGAAAACCTTGCCTACGTTACCTGCAGCGCGTGTTGATGATGTTATAGTAGGAAACGCCGTACCTGAGGCAGAGCAGGGTTTGCAGTTTGGTCGAATGATTTCTGCAAGAGCCCTTGGTGTAGACGTGGCTGGTATTACCATTAACAGATACTGTGCGAGTGGACTTGAAAGTATTGCAATGGCCACCGCAAAAATCAGATCCGGAATGGCGGATTGTATTATTGCTGGCGGAACAGAGAGTATGAGTTTGGTGCCAACAGCTGGATGGAAAACCGTGCCTTCTTATGAAATTGCAAATAGCGATCCAGATTATTATTTAAGTATGGGGTTAACTGCCGAAGCAGTGGCCAAAGAATATTCTATTTCAAGAGCGGATCAAGATGCTTTTGCTTATGCATCGCATCAAAAAGCAATGACCGCGCAACAACAAAATTATTTTAAGGATGGTATTTTACCTATCACTGTCGATGAAGTGTATGTGAATGAAAAAGGTAAAAAAGCCACGCGTTCTTATGTGGTAGATTCAGACGATGGTGTACGCGCAGACACAAGTATCGAAGCACTTGCAAAATTAAAACCTGCTTTTGCAGTAGATGGAACCGTAACAGCAGGTAATTCGTCACAAACCAGTGATGGCGCAGCTTTTGTGGTAGTGATGTCTGAAAAAATGATGCTCGAATTAGGACTTGTTCCAATTGGAAGGCTCGTTAATGTTGCAGTAGCTGGTGTACATCCGCGCATCATGGGTATTGGTCCTGTAGAAGCCATTCCTAAAGTATTGCGTCAAGCAAATATGAGCATTGGGGACATTGATTTAATTGAACTCAACGAAGCCTTTGCTGCACAATCTTTGGCTGTTATTAGACAACTAGATTTAGATACGAGTAAAGTAAATATTAATGGTGGTGCAATTGCACTCGGTCATCCATTAGGTTGCACAGGTGCTAAATTAACGGTCCAAACGCTCCACGATTTAAAAAGGTTGAATAAAAAATATTCGATGGTGTCCGCTTGTGTTGGAGGTGGTCAGGGTATTGCAGGAATTATTGAAAATTTGTAATTACAAATATTTTCCAACAATCGGCATTCTTCTACCTACACCAAATGCTTTTGGCGATACGCGAATAATGGGACAAAATTGATTGCGCTTGTATTCGTTGGTATTGACCATTTTTAAAGTGCGATTTACCAACTCACTACTAAAGCCCATGGCCACAATGCTAGAAGGGTTGGCGCGTTTTTCGATGTACTGGTATAAAATTTGATCCAGCACGCTATAATCAGGTAAGCTATCGCTGTCTTTTTGATCTGGTCTTAACTCGGCACTTGGTGCTTTGGTAATTATATTGGTAGGAATAATTTCTTTTTCGCGGTTGATATATTTGGCTAGTTCGTACACCTGGATTTTATACAAATCACCCAGTACGCCAAGACCACCTGCCATGTCTCCATATAAAGTTCCGTAGCCGGTAGCAAGTTCACTTTTATTAGAAGTGTTGAGTAATACGTAACCAAGTTTATTGGCAATCGCCATTAAAATATTGCCCCTAGATCTACTCTGAATATTTTCTTCGGCAAGTGAAAAAGGCATGCCATTAAAAATGGGATCCAGTGTTTCTAAAAATGAATGGTATACATTTTTGATAGGCACTATATGGTAAGGGTTGTCTAAATTTTTACTAAGCAAAACAGCGTCATCCACCGAGTGCTCCGTAGAAAATTCGGAGGGCATGAGCACTGCTAATACATTTTGTGCACCCAGCGCATCTGTAGCGGCAGCAAGGGTTACAGCCGAATCTATACCACCCGAAGAACCTAGTATGGCTTTGGTAAAACCCATTTTTGTAAAATAATCTCGTATGCCTAAAACCAGCGCCTGATATATTTGATCGATGTTTAAATCTGGCACAAGGGTTGCTGGATTTAATTCTTTACTAGGGACACGACTTGCTGGTTCTAATATAGGTTCTCTAATCGTTCCATCATCATTGCAAGTATAAAAAGAAAGTTCCGATCTAAACATAGGTAAGGCACCACATAAGTTTGCATCTTTATCAAATGCATAAGAGCCTCCGTCAAAAACAATTTCTGTTTGACTGCCTACAGCGTTGCAATAAAAAAGTGGAATTTTATATTTTAAGACGTTGGCCTTAATCGTTGCCTTTCTGTCTTCGTCGTGCGTATAATCGAATGGTGAAGCACTTAAATTGAGCATGATATCTGGAGATTGCTTCATGAGTTCATCCATCGGACAAATGGTATAAAGTGGGTTGTCTCCAAGGTTCCAAATGTCTTCGCAAATGGTTACTGCTAATTTTTTCCCTTTAAATGGAATCACTTTCCAACTGCTAGCAGCTTCGAAATACCTGTTTTCATCAAATACGTCGTAGGTAGGCAGTAAGGTTTTATGAATTTCTGCTACAATCTTTTGTTCGTATAAGAAAAACGCCGCGTTAAATAAATCCTTGCCTTTTTTACCCGGATTACGCGCTGGACTACCAATAAGTACGCCAATGGTATCGGCTGCTTTTCTAATGGTATCAATACTTTCGTAGCATTTGGTTATAAAATCATCAAACTCAACAAAATCGCGGGCTGGGTAGCCGCAAACACTCATTTCACTAAACAAAATAAGATCGGCGCCTTCTTTTTTGGCAAGTTCAATGGCACCGAGTATTTTTTCGGTGTTTTCTTCGAAATTTCCAATGTGGTAGTTTTGTTGCGCGATACTTATTTTCATAGCGATAACTGCGGTGGCTGCAAAGGTCAGTAACTTTTACATACCAAATGCCACCTATCTCATTTAAATCTTGTTTATTTTTTAACGAATTTAAGTAACATCTTTGCGTCAAATTTGATGCATGACTAAGTTCCTATCCCTAGCTGCCATTTTTGTTTTACTCGGGTGTAATTCGTTTCAAAAAACACCTGACATTAGTAGCATTGATGTACCACTTACAACGGTCCGGTTTGAGCAAGATTTTTTTGCAATCGATACACTTAGATTAGATGCTTCTTTGCAAAAATTAGCTGGACAACAACCATTATTTACACAAGATTTTTTATATAACATTTTGGCAACTACGCCAGAAACAGCAATGGGAGATGTGCCTCAATTTATAAATGCGTACCAATCATTATACAAACAAACTAGCATTAAATACGCATCAATTACAAAACAAGAGGCCTCTATTAAACAAGGGTTGCGTTATGTAAAATATTATTTTCCGGATTACAAATTGCCTACCAAACTCATCACATTTATTGGTCCCATCAATAGTTTTGGAAATATTATCACGATCGACGCGCTCGCTATTGGACTTCAAATGTACCTCGGTAAAAATGATCCCATTTATGTATCTGAAGAAGGCCAGAGCCTTTATCCTGTTTACGTTTCAAGGCGTTTTGAACCTGAATATATGGCTACCAATTGTATGAAAAATATTCGCGATGATATGTTCCCTTTACAAGACGCAGGGGCGCCTTTATGTGAACAAATGGTAGAAGCAGGAAAGCGTTTGTATTTTTTAAAACAAGTACTGCCTACCGAGCAAGATAGCATTGTTACAGGGTATACGGCTGCGCAACTAGAAGGTTGTTACAAAAGTGAAAAAGACATCTGGTCATTTTTTGTTCAAAATAATTTGCTCTACCAAAAAGATCCATCTTTATTTAGTGACTATATGCAAGATGGTCCTAACACCGCCGTTTTTGGTGATGCATCTCCAGGATTTATTGGTCAGTTTGTTGGTTATAGAATTGTAGAAGCTTGGCTTCAAAAAAATAAAGCATTGCCTCTTGATAAAGTGATGCGAACGCCTCCAAAAATTATTTTTGAACAGGCCAAATACAAGCCATAATAACCCGTCCTAAAAAGTAGGTGATTAGTTTAATTTAGATGGCACAATCAGGTCAAATGCAGGAATGGTAACTGTAAACAAGGTTTTATTGTTTTCGTTTTCCATCTCATAAGTACCCTGCATACGCCCCAGTTCCGATTTTAAGTTGCAGCCGCTGATGTACTGGTAACGGTCGGAAGGTTTGATAATGGGTTGAATACCAATAACCCCTTCGCCATCTACTACCTTATGCTCCCCGCAGCTATCAAATATTTCCCAATGTCTGCGCAGTAGTTTAACATTAAAATGATTGTGGTTTTCGATGGTAATGCGGTAGGCAAACATGAATTCACTGGAAACGGCATTACTATAGTCCGATTGGTAGAAAGTTTCTACACTTATTTCGATGCCTTCAGAAATCATGGATGTCATAGGTGGCCGCTTTAAGGTAAAAGTAAGGTTTCGGTTATAATTAGGCAAATAAACGGGCTTTTTGGGGGTGCTCAATCCCTTTTTTCCTTAATTTCGAGCCTTAATTAAAAGCGCAACCGAATCTTATGGCTGAAGTGATTTTAATGCCCCGCTTAAGTGATACAATGACCGAAGGTGTTATTGCAGCTTGGCACAAAAATGTGGGCGATGCGGTAAAAAAAGGTGATTTATTAGCTGAAATCGAAACAGATAAAGCAACTATGGAGCTTGAAAGCTACCAAGAAGGTGTTTTATTGCATATAGGTACTACAAAAGGAGGCAAATTGCAAGTCAATGATTTGCTTGCTATTATTGGTAAGGCTGGTGAAGATGTTGCTTCACTAATAGCATCAGTTGGAGCGGGTTCACCTGCTGCAGCGCCTGTTACTGAGTCTGCACCAGCTGCTGCTGCTGCACCTTCGGCTCCCGCTGCTAGTGCTGCATTAGATGTTGCTGCCATGGAAGAAGTGGTGCTTATGCCACGCTTAAGCGATACCATGACAGAAGGTGTGATTGCGGGTTGGCAAAAAAATGTAGGAGATACGGTTAAAAAAGGGGAAGTGTTAGCGGATATCGAAACCGATAAAGCAACCATGGAACTTGAAAGTTATAAAGACGGCATTTTATTATACCAAGGTGCTAAAGCTGGAGAAAAAATTTTAGTGAACGATTTACTTTGCGTGATTGGTGCTGCAGGTACAAATGTAGATGCGATTGTTGCTGCCGTAAAAAGCGGTGCTGGTGCAACTGCGCCTGCTGCTGCTTCAAACGCTGCACCTGCTGCTCCTTCAACGCCAGCGCCAGTTGTTGCTCCGGTTGCTTCAGCTCCTGCCGTTCAGGCCGTTGTAAATGAAGGTCGAATTTTTGCGAGCCCGCTTGCCAAAAAAATGGCAGAAGAGCGTGGCATTGATTTAAGATATGTAAAAGGTACTGGCGATAATGGACGTATCACAAAATTTGATATTGACGGATATGTTCCAGCTGCTGCATCTGCTGCATCAGCTCCACAAGCTGTAACTGCTGCTTCAGCGCCGCAAGTAGCTGCTGGTGTTGTGAGTTTTGAAGACCAGCCGGTTTCTCAAATGCGTAAAACAATTGCGCGCCGCTTAAGTGAAAGTTTATTTACAGCGCCACATTTTTACATCACGATGAGCATTGATATGGACGCCGCTGTTGCAGCGCGTGCAAAAATTAATGAAGTGGCACCGGTAAAAATTAGTTTCAATGATATGGTTGTTAAAGCAACAGCACTTTCATTAAAACAACATCCAAAAATTAATAGTAGTTGGCTTGGTGATTCTATTCGTACCAACCATCATATAAATATTGGTATTGCTGTTGCAGTAGACGAAGGTTTACT
>CAMAQW010000105.1 GCA_945860335.1 Sediminibacterium ginsengisoli
AGCATTTTAGAGCGATGAAAGACAAGGCGATTGTTTGTAATATTGGTCACTTTGATATTGAAATTGATATGGCTTGGTTAAATGCAAATTATGGTTATACAAAAGATACCATTAAGCCACAAGTAGACTTATACAATATTGAAGGAAAAGATGTTATTGTACTTGCAGAAGGAAGACTCGTAAACTTAGGTTGCGCAACAGGTCACCCATCATTTGTAATGAGTAACTCATTCTCAAACCAAACACTTGCTCAAATAGAATTATGGACAAACCATAAAAACTATGAAAACAAAGTGTACGTTTTACCTAAACATTTAGATGAAAAGGTTGCTCGTTTACACCTTGCAAAAGTAGGTGCTCAACTAGACGAACTATCTGCAGAACAAGCTGCTTATTTAGGTATTCCACAGTTTGGTCCATTTAAGTCTGACGCTTACAGATATTAATAGTTCCCCCGGATTTAAAAATGCCCGACCTTTATGGTTGGGCATTTGTTTTTAGCTCCTATCCTGCATGAATCGATCCGCGATAATTATATTACTCATCACTCTCTTGTTTGTAGTAAATAACGTTACTCTATTTGCTCAAGTGGATTCTACAGCGATTAGTTTACGCGACTCTACTTTTTTATTGCGCAGCAAAAAAGGGGTACTTAAAAAATTAGGGGATGCGATTTGGATTGATGCGCCACAATTTAACATGCAAAATAATTCTGGTGTCATTAAAAATGAATCACCCTTTACTACATTTAAAGGAAAGGTTATCAATCAAATTCAAGTTAATAGTGTTTCATACACAACTCCATTTAATGACACTATGGCCACCGGCAAAAAAATAAAAAGGGCCATGGAAGAAGCGCTTTATAATAGCACCACTAATAAAACAATGCTTAAAAACTTATTTTTTAATACTGGTGATACCTTATATCCGTTTCTTATTGCCGATAATGAAAAATTTTTAAGAGAGCTTGCTTTTATTCAGGATGCAAGAATTTTTGCATCAATTGATCCTTCCGATTCTAATGGCGTAATTATGAATATTCAGTGGAAAGATATTTTTCCATTTGGCGGTAGTGCAAATATTGGAAGTATCAATTCTTTTAATGCGGAAATAAACCATAATAATGTTTTGGGTCTTGGTGATAAAATTCAAATCAATGCGCTATATGATTTAGATAGAAGACCATTAGCTGCTACTGGTTTTGAATATATCAAAAGAAATTTTTTGGGAAGTTTTTTAAACTTAACCATTGGAATCGATAAAATTAAGCTCACTTTCAATAGCGGCCGTAGAGAAGAATATGCCCGCTACATAAAAGGCGACTTGCCCCTTGTTAGCCCCTATCATAGTTTTACAGGCGGATTTGAATTTGGAACCTACGAGGCAAATAAAACATACAATACAAGGGCAACTTATGATCACATGTATAAGTATGCATATGGTATCATGGATGGTTGGATGGGTATTAATATTGGTGCTGGGCTAAGGGTAAAAGATAATTTGCAAACAAGGCTACGTAAGTTTATAAGCTTTAGAGCTGTGTCAAAAAGATTTAGTGAAATTCCTGATACGGCAATTATTAAATACAATATCCACTATAGCGATATAGACGCTGGTCTAGTAGCATTTAATATTTTTAAACAGGAATATTACCACACTAATTTTATTTATGGTTTTGGACGAAATGAAGACGTTCCGGAAGGCTATAGCTTTTCGGTGGTGAGTGGATTAACACAACGAAATACAAGAACTAGGCCTTATATAGGCATAGATTATGAAAGAGATTATTTTACAGACCAAAAAAACTATACCAATTTTAATGTAAAAATGGGTGGATACTTACACAATGGATCGTTGGAGGATATCAGTTTTTTAAGTTCGGTGAATTATTTTACAAGACTTAAAAAATTATCCAATCCAAAGTGGTCTAAAAGAAATTTTGTTCAAATCAGCGCTACTCAACAATTAAATACGATTTTAAATGAGCCACTCTATTTGCGTAGCGAGTATGGTATTCCAACCTTTAAAAATGATAATATACAGGCTGCCACAAGGGTATCATGCAATATTGAATCTGTGTACTATAATACCGTCAAATATTATGGTTTTAGCTTTGCTCCTTTTATGTTTGTAAACAGTAGCTATATCAAATTAATTGGAGAAGCTGTAGATAAAGCAAGTATTTACACGGCCCTAGGGCTAGGTTGTAGGACTAGAAATGAAAACCTTGTTTTTGGCACCATTGAGCTTAAAGCCTACTATTATCCTCGTACCATTTCAAACATGACGCCATTAAATGTGAGCCTCACAACAGGCCTTAGATTTAGGTATAATAGCCAACTTATTAGAAGGCCGGATTTCGTTCAAATGAACTAATATATTTTGCTTCATATACAACCTTTACAAAGCCATATTGTTATACAAATATTAACCTCCACTTATGGTTCAAGCCTATAATTTTTTAGCCAGCTGGCAACTTTTTCCTGAAAAATGCACATTCGAACATGGACTTGCTCCTAAGAGTGGTAATTATAAAATAGAAAGTATCAATAATGGTCATACCCTGCTTATTAGTAGCAACTGGGTAAGCATCGAAAATGAAGCTTTTTATACCCAACACGAAGTGGTGCCAGATGCTACATTACGTGCCTTTGATAATCAAATTTTAGCAGATACCTTATTTGCAGAAATTCCCAATGCTTCTACCCTTGTTACCCGTTTTATCAAAGAAGAAAAAACGGTACTTGATGTAACGCATGAAATATTAGCCAATGGTTATTTAAAAATTACACAAAAAGGAACCAAACCAGATGGTGAGGCTTTTACCAATATTGAAATTTACCACAAGCAATTAAGTGTCATGCCATATGCAGCATCTGCTGCAGGTGTTGCCATTAGACCCACTAAAGAAGGGGTTATCAAACACAAAGCTTTGTGGGCCATGGAAGAGCAAACCAACATGCAGCTCGATCAAATTAAGCAGCAAATTGAATTACTCGCTAAGCAAGCACAAGAAATTAGAAAGCGTAAAGAATTAAGTTTAATGATTTACGAAGCAAAGCTTGGATTTAAGCCTCAAATTGGACATACCTATCATTTGTATGAGAAAAATGATGGCAACCATATGCTCTCTTTGGTATCACCTCAGGAATGGGGCGGACATGGGCCGTTTAAACAGTTTATTTCAAGCGTTCGTTTACTAGCAGATCATACCTGGGTTGAAATCAGCGAATAAAGGCTTGCGCCCTTTTCAAATAACTGATCCACACGTTTTTCAACCGCTTCATCTTTAATTAGAACAGGTGCGTGATGTGGTTTAATTCTAGCATCAATAACAAGTGGACCAGTACAACCCCAGTGTTTATTTTGTGTGAATGCACCTATACCATAAATATCATGTGATGGATTACTTCTTGTGTAGGTAACCCACAAATAATTATTAAGTGTTTGCGCAGTAAAACCAGCGTCATCACAAATTACAATAATGGCTATGCCTTCTAATCGTGTATTTGATAATTGAGCATCTAATGCATTCATTTGACTAGCGGCATCTTGCGCATTTGTGTATGAAGGAGCTGTCAAACAAACAACACCTGGCATTGCCAAACCTGCAGCACCAAAGCCTTCTAGCTTATTTAGAACAGTAGGAACCTCATTTGATAAATCACGAATTTTATCGCCGTAAGCAGCTAAAACAACCTTACTACCACTATTGATACCGGTACCGGAATAATCTAGGGTATCCATGGTAGTATGCGTATGAAAATGAATGTCTCTTGTAAAATTAATACGCTCCAATAAATACGTCATAAAGGAAAGCGTATCCTGTGCGTCAATTTTTTGGGTAGCAGAACCAGTGATAAATAAAAACTTAGCCAAACTTAATTGTCCCGTTCCTAAAATATGATTGGCAATTGTTAATAGTTCGGCGGGCTGCTGTGCAGGTGTATATGGTGTGTAACGTTCACTACCAACGGCTAATAGTAATGGGTGCACACCTGCAGCATCCACTGCATGCACCGAATGTAAACCCGGAATTTCTTGCGGTATTGCATCACCCGTTATTTCATGGATGAGTTGTCCAAAACTAGTGTCTTCTTGTGGTGGACGCCCTACTACCGTAAAAGCCCAAATGGCATCCTTTTTTGCGTACACTTTGTGAACGCGCATGAGCGGAAAAGGATGCTGTAAACTATAATATCCAAGGTGGTCTCCAAAAGGGCCTTCTGGTTTATTTTCGTTGGGGTATACTTCGCCAGTTATTACAAAATCCGCATCAGTACTCAAACAAAAGCCATCATCATAAGTATATCTAAATCTGCGCGAACCCAATAATCCAGCAAAAGTCATTTCACTAATTCCTTCTGGTAGCGGCATTACTGCTGCAACACTATGCGATGGTGGCCCTCCAATAAAGCAACTCACTTTTAATAGTTGCCCTTTTTTATTGGCCTTGGTTTGATGCACACCAATGCCTCTATGTAATTGATAATGAAGTCCAATTTCTTTATCAAGTTCATATTCGTTTCCAGTAAGCTGTATACGGTACATTCCAAGGTTGGCATTAAAAATACCTGGCTTGTCAATGTCTTCGGTGTATACCTGAGGCAGTGTAACAAAAGCACCGCCGTCTTTTGGCCAATGCTTTATAAGAGGTAGGTCAGAAATATTAATTTCTTGATATTTTACGGGTTGCCTGAGCGGATTTTTTAATGGAAGCGCTTTAATGGCCGCAAGTCCAGCCTGAAAATTATCTATGGGGTGCTTGATCGCATCCACCGGATTATTTCTTAATTGAATGAGCCTTTTGACAGCATCTAAACTATGCCTAAAAATGTATTTGCTTCTTTCAAGGGTTCCAAATATGTTAGAAACAGCTCTAAATTTTGATCCTTTTACGTTTTCAAATAAAATGGCAGGCCCTCTCATTTCATAGACACGCAGATGGATAGCCGCCATTTCTAAATGAGGGTCAACTTCTTCTTTAATGCGTACTAAATGACCGGCTTTTTCTAAATCTAATAAACAGGCTTCTAATGATGGATAAGACATACTACACTAACAATTTTGTATCGATATAGTTCGTAATAATTGCCTGCAATTTAATGCATAAGGAGTCAAGATTTTAGTATTTTTACAACATGACCCATTTAAGTGTAAACATCAACAAAATTGCCACTTTACGTAATGCTAGAGGCGGCAATAACCCCGATGTAATTAAAGTAGCGCTCGACTGCGAGAAATTTGGCGCCGATGGTATCACCGTTCACCCCAGGCCCGATGAACGTCATATCACTTATAAAGACGTACATGATTTAAAAAAGGTACTTACAACTGAATTTAATATAGAAGGTAACCCCACCGAAGAAAAGTTTGTTAGGTTGGTATTAGAAACAAAGCCACATCAAGTAACCCTTGTGCCAGATGACCAGGGTCAACTCACCAGTGATCATGGTTGGGATACCGTTAAAAATCAAGACTATTTAATTAAAACCATTGCCCTATTTAAAAATGCAGGCATCCGAGTATCAATTTTTGTAGATCCAATTACTGCTATGGTTGAAGCTGCTGCAACAACCGCTACCGACCGGATAGAACTTTATACCGAGTCTTATGCAACTGCTTTTGCTAAGGGCAATAAAGAAACAGCGATTGTACCTTATTCCGATGCTGCAAAACTTGCACATCAACTAGGATTAGGCATAAACGCTGGTCATGATTTAGACCTTCAAAACCTTGCCTATTTTAAAAATGAAGTTCCTTATTTAAATGAAGTAAGTATTGGGCATGCACTTGTGTGCGATTCCTTATATTTAGGATTACATAATACCATTCAACTCTATAAAAGACAACTTCAATAATAGCCACTATGAAAAAAACAATGTTTGCATTTCTTGTGTTACTGAGCACCACTAGTTTTGCGCAAAAAATTAAACCAGTTTTACCCGTTCCTACCAAAGAGCATTTAGCTTGGCACGAAAAAGAATTTTATTTGTTTATACATTTTGGCCCTAACACTTTTACTGATAAAGAATGGGGAGATGGTAAAGAAGATCCAACTGTTTTTGCACCTACCCAGCTTGATTGTAACCAGTGGGTTCGTGTTGCAAAACTTGCAGGTGCCAAAGGAATCATTTTAACAGCAAAACACCATG
>CAMAQW010000106.1 GCA_945860335.1 Sediminibacterium ginsengisoli
AATACATAAAGTTGATAATGCTAAACTCAATAAAAAGTTTAGTATAATTATTGCTAATATTAACAAGAATATTATACTTGACAACTTGGCCTTTTTAGCGGAGGCAACAGTACCAGGTGGTGTTGTTTTGTTAAGTGGCCTACTGGTAGAAGATGAGCCAGAAATAGAAGCTGCATGCGCGGCACTTGGATGGCAACACCAGGAGACTAGGACAAGAAATAACTGGATAGCGCTGCATTATAGTGTTTAATATTGGTCCTCAAAATGTTAGACACTATTCAACAGTTTATTAATTAATCATTAATTTTAAAATAGTCGTTCTAGAACTAAACTTAAAATGTATTGTGATGAATGAATTCTTACTCATTATTGTAGCTTATTTAATAGGATCTATCCCAACGGCGGTTTGGGTTAGTAAGTATTTTTTTGGCATAGATATTAGAGAATATGGTAGTGGAAACGCTGGTGCTACCAACACTTTCAGGGTTTTAGGTTCAAGATGGGGTAGTTTTGTAATGCTGGTAGATGTTATAAAAGGCGTGGCAGCAACTTCGCTGTATTTGTTACTTCCTCATTATTTAACCAACGAATTACACCGCACCAACTTTATGCTAGGCCTGGGTATGGCCTCCATTCTTGGTCATATATTTCCAATTTGGGCAAATTTTAAAGGTGGAAAAGGGGTGGCAACACTTTTAGGTATGGCTGTTGCCATTCAACCCATTGTTGCTGCTTGTTGTATTGCGGTATTTTTAACTGTCCTCTTTTTAACCCGTTTTGTATCCCTTAGCTCTATATTAGCAGGGATTGCATTTATGGTATTTATACTTTTTGTGTTTAATGAGCAGCCTACCTTTTACCGAATTTTTGCGGTAATGGTGGCCCTCATGGTGGTATTAACACACCAAAAAAACATTGGTCGGATCTTAAATGGTACCGAAAGTAAGGTTCCAATTTTACGTCATCGAGACCGCCGAAAGCATAGAAAATCAGACGATAAGGCCTAATAGTTGAAAGTTTTTGTTGAACTATTTACTATTTTAAACGCTTAACTGCGTTAAATACCCTATATTTTTTGTACCTTTGCACTCTTTTTAGTTAATCCCTAATTTTTTAGGTATGTCCAATCAGCCGCTGTTAGAAAAGCTTCAATTAAAAGACGAAAAGAATATCCTGATTCAGGGGCTTCCTTCTTCTGTAGAAAAGCAATTTGTAAAAGTAAACTTCGCTAAAAACGTAACGCCACTCATTAAGGCCAAAAAATTAGATTTTGCCTTGGTATTTGCACTTAGCCAGCAGCAGCTAAACAATATTTTAAAAGAGGTATTCCCGGCTATAACGCCAGAAACCAAATTATGGATCGCTTACCCTAAAACCACGAGTAAGATTGTGAGTGACCTCAATAGAGAGTCTAGTTGGGAAGTGCTTACTAAAAACGATTACGAATCTGTGCGTCAGGTTACACTTGACCATGTATGGAGTGCCATTCGTTTCCAAAAAACAGATCAAATTCCTAATAAAGACCGTACTTTTTCTGACGTTAAAAGTTTAGAGCTTAAAAGCGGTTCGGGTTTTGAAAAGCGCCTCATTGCTTTGCCCGTAGATTTGGAAAGAATATTTACCAACCACGAAGAAGCCAAAGAATTTTTTACTTCTTTGTCAATTAGCAACCAAAAAGAGTACCTCAGTTGGATCCAGGGTGCTAAAAAAGCAGAGACTAGACAAATCCGTTTAGAAACTGCCGTGGAAAAGCTAATGGCTGGTAAAAGAAACCCTACCGAAAAATAATTTCACCAAAGTTTAGGTTTAAACAGCAGCCGCAGCCAATTCTTTAATGGCAGCAACAAGCTGGTCCAACTCCTTTGTTGTGGTAAACACATTGGGGGTAATTCTACATCCCACCACGTTACCCGTGTCTATACCCACCGTGTAAATCTTATATTTTTCAAAAAGAGTTTTGGCTAGTGTTGCAGGAGGCATACCCTTGATACCTACATTGGCAATAGCGCAAATTCTAGTATCCTGTTTTGGTGTGTTGTACATTACACCAGGCATATCCATAATTTGACTGGTCCAATATTGTTGTAAAAATTTGAGACGTGCCTGTTTGCGTGCAGGACCAATAAGTTTGTAATGTTCTATCGAATCTTCGATGGTTAAATCGGTGGCAACAGGGTGGGTGCCTGTGTGGTTAAATTTAGCAATGCCTAATTCTTCCCCTTTTGATGGTCCAATAAGTGGCCATATGCTATCCTGATTTTCTTTGCTAACATATAAAATACCAGCACCGAGTGGGCTTGAAAGCCATTTGTGTAAACTAGCTCCATAGTAATCACAATGTAAATCCGGAATATTAAAAACTAGTTGTGCAAATGCGTGTGCACCATCTACTAGTACTTTAACACCCTGTGCATGAGCCATGTCACAAATTTTGCGAATAGGCATTACCTGCCCCGAAATATTGATCACATGCGATACGAGCAGCAGTTTGGTTTTTGGTGTAATTGCATTTTGATAAAGTGCCACAATTTCTTCGTCGGAAGATGGATTAAGTGGTACCGATAATATTTTATTGACCACCCCGTGCCTAGAAGCTACTTCTCTAAACATATCGAGCATGGCGCCATAATCTTGAACGGCCATGATAGCTTCGTCACCAGCCTGCCATTTAAAGCCCGCAATAATGGTATCTAATGACTCGGTGGTGTTGCGTGTAATAACAATTTCGGAAGGGTCACAACCTGCAAGAGTGGCTAGTTTAGTGGCTACTCTTTTTTTATTTTCATACTGAACAGTGCGCATATAATACGCACCTAAACTGTTCACGTATTTAATGTGTTCAATGTATTTATTGAGTAGTTTTTGTGGAAGTATATTATAGTAACCGCTTTCTAAATTAATATAGCTTTCTTGTAAAACATAATCGGCTCTTAACGCAGCCCAAAAATCTTCATCGGCCGCAATTTGTTCTAGCGGCAGGTGATTGTGTTTTGAAATATGTGCCTCAGCCGAAAATTTTGTAAACGGGAGTGACATGCCAGCTAGTGTGAGTCCTTTTAAAAAAGTTCTTTTATGCATAAGGGTAATTTTAATTAGTCATCGTCTTTTTCGGAAGACGGAATAATGAAAGCAGCTCGGCGCGGTGTAGGGAATGGAATGTCATTTCCTTTAATCGCATGCCATAAAATTTTACTAAACTCTAAATCATTGTTGGTGTCTTCTTTAGCAAAATTTAATTTTTCTGATCTTCTTTGCCACTCATTGTAAGCGGTATTTTTTTCTAATAAATTATAAGAAGGAATGATGGCTTTATAATTAAACGGTGAAGGCGTATTTGTAAAGCAGCGCCACAAAGGTGTTGCTCCAGCGTCATATTGAGACATCGGAGGAAGCCCTAATATAAGCTCCATCGTGCGCAGCATACCGCTGGTAGAATAAGGGGTGTGGTCTATAAAATTTCTTTTAACAAAACCACCAAAAACATAAGCAGGGCTTCTGTGTGCATCCACGTGGTCTGCGCCATTTTGTGCATCATCTTCTAAAACAAATACTGCAGATTCGTTCCAGATAGGGCTCTTTGCTAAATGCTCTAAAAATAAACCAACGGCTAAATCATTATCAGCCACGTGCGCGTATGGAGTTGGTCTGCCTATTCTTGTTCCTTCGGTGTGGTCGTTTCCAAAACGAACCGTATTAAAACGTGGTACCTGACCTTTTGCGAGTAATGAATCAAAATCTCTTTGCCATCTTTTAAACCTGAGGGTGTCAGGAATATTTAAATTATAGGGCTGAAAGTCTTTGCAAAAATGATCATTTAAAACAGGTACCGTTGGTTTACCCCCCGAAATAAATTCGCCATAAGAGCGGTAGCTGATGCCAGCTCTGTAACAGTTGTTCCAGATAAAACCATTTTTATTGTTGGCAATTTCTCTTTCACCTTCGCCTCCATACGTTCCGCCTCTACCAGAATAACTAGAAGGCCAAGTTTTTTCGAGGTAGTCATTTGCATAGGCGCCCATACTCCAGTTGTGTCCGTCAGCACTTACTTCTGAGTCTACATAAAAATTATCTAGTAAAACAAAATTACTGGCAATGGCATGTTGATTGGGGGTAATATTTTTTCCAAATAATAATAGGGAAGTATCACCATTACCACCTGGTATGTCTGCTAGCACTTGATCGTAGGTACGGTTTTCTTTGATGATGTAAAACACATATTTGATAGGAGAAGGTTGCCCCACTTTACTAGGTATTGGGTTGCCTGCTTCGATGCTATCTGCCTGTGTTAATTTAGCGGCTGTATATGGCGTGTTTTTATAAACTGTTTTCGTATAATTGGTTAATTCAAGTGTAGTGGGGTTGTTGATAATACTCATGGTGCCGGTAAATAAAGCGCCAATGTACTGTTCACTACTCGCCGTTTTGGTAATGCCCATGTGGTGTATTACTTCCCCTTTTTTTCTGACAGGAGAAGGGCCAAACGGATTTGCTTTTGGTGTAAATCCTTTTCCGTTGGCTACCCAAATTTTATTGTTTAAAAAACGCACACTGGTAGGGTACCAGCCTGTTGGAATAAAGCCCACCGATTTACTACTGCCTATTTTTGCAATATCAAAAACAGCTAAACAGTTATTGTCTGCGTTAGCAATAAATAATCTATTATTTTTTTTATCAATGGCTAAACTATTGGTGGTAGAACCACTTGGTGCATTCGGGTATAATGCCGCGTCTAAAATTTCTACTACTTTATTTTTTGCAATATCAATAATAGAAACGCTATTGTCATTGGCATTACACACAAATAAATGGGTATTGGTGATGAGTATTTCGTTGGGGTTGTCTCCAACGGTAATCGGTGGTGCCCAAGTTTTTGTTTTTAAGTCAAATACAAGCACCTGATCTGCACCCCAACAACTAATGTACAAGGTAGATTTATTAGGGCTTAGTTTACAAGTGAATGCTTCTGCAGCTAAACCATATTTCCCTATTATTTTTTTAGTGGTTAGATCAAAAATATAGAGCTGTTTGTCTTCTCTGGTTACAACAAATAATTGCTGTGTGCTTTCGTTGATTTCAATACCTGCTGGTCCAATTTTTTCTGGCCATTTGTTGCCTAATAGTAAACTATCAACAAGCGTTAATTTATTATTTTGAATCGCGTATTTATTAATGCGGTTGTCGTGCCCCGCGCCTACGTATAAATATTTTTCATCGGCACTAAATTTTAAACCGTACCAAGATTTTGCAATGCTTACCGAGTCAATAATTTTTTCTGATTTGGTATCTATAAGTTCGATGCTTTGATAGCCCTGTCCGTTATTGGTAACGGCCATGTATTTGCCAGTATTACTTACTTCTATGTTTAATGGGAGGTCTCCAAGTGCAAAGGAGGTGCCCGCAGGATTTAATTTCCAGCCGTTTGCTAACTGAATGGTTTGTGCTTGTAAGGTTGTTGACATTACAGCGAAAAGAATAATTGCTAAAAACTGGGGCAGCTTTTTCATATTAATTGTTTAGTGCCGAAAAGGTAGGGATTTTGGCTAAAATATATGCATTGAAGTATATTATTATTATATTACGGTTACTATATGAATCGCATGAAAAAATTACAAATGTTATTGGCTTTCATATTTGCAACTAGTTTGTTGCAACAGTTACAAGCACAAACAAAATCTTCCCAAGCCACACCCAACATCGTGCTCATTTTTATGGACGATATGGGTTATGGTGACCCAGAAGTGTATGGTGGCTTTCCATACCATACGCCCAATATAAATAAGCTTGCGGCTAGTGGCATGCGCTTCACCAATTTTTATGCAGCCCAGGCAGTATGCAGCGCTTCTAGGGCGGCACTTTTAACGGGTTGCTATCCAAATAGAGTTGGTATTTCTGGTGCGCTCATGCCTTGGTCTACTGTTGCATTAAACCCCAAGGAGGAAACCATTGCAAGTATTGTAAAAACAAAAGGATACGCAACAGGCATGATTGGTAAATGGCATTTGGGTGCTAAAGCTCCTTATTTACCTACTTCTTATGGCTTTGATGAATATTTGGGCCTACCATATTCTAATGACATGTGGCCTGTTG
>CAMAQW010000107.1 GCA_945860335.1 Sediminibacterium ginsengisoli
CCCTAAATTAATTTTGATACAATGAGAAAATCAGATCTCATCAACCAGATTTCAGACAAAACAGGCATTCCAAAAGTGGATGTACTTGTTACGCTTGAAACCATGTTTAAAGAGGTAAAAGAAAGTCTCTCTAACGGCCAAAACATATACATACGCGGCTTTGGGAGCTTTATCACCAAAAAACGTGCAGCTAAAATTGGTAGAAATATCAAAAAAAATATAGCTGTGGAAATTCCTGAACATTATATTCCTGCCTTCAAACCAGCAAAAGAATTTGTTACAGAAGTTAAAAGCAAGCTCAAGTAAAGTTAACTTCGCGTCCTAATTCTTTTCGAAAGTGAAAAAACAGCAACTACTCCTAATTGGCGGAGCTATACTCCTATTTGCCATTTTATTATATATGGGTTCTACGGTAGCCCCTAAAAACCCAGCAGCAGCGGCAGCAAATACACACAATAGTACTGATAATCAACACATTGAGTTTAAAGATCTCCTTGTAAAAGCGAAAGAAAAAATTAGTCCTGATCAAGTTTTACGCCTCAATATGCTAGAAAATAGCGTGGTAAGAGGAGATGTAAAAGACCAAAAAATACACGTTTACCACCAGCTTGCTAGGTTCTGGTCCGACTCGGCCAAACTGTTTGAACCCTATGCTTGGTACACTGGCGAAGCAGCTAAATTGGAAAATTTAGAAAAAAGCCTCACCTTTGCCGCCCAACTGTATATAGACAACCTAGTTACGGAAGGTGACCCAGCCATGCAACACTGGTTGGCAGAACAAGCAAAAGATCTTTTAGATAAAGCTTTAGTTATCAATCCAAACAACGATTCTAGTAAAATTGGTTTGGGTGCTTGCTACATATTTGGAAACATTTCAAACAATCCGATGGAGGGTATTTTACCCATCAGAAACATTGTTCAAAAAAATCCAGACAACCTATATGCTCAAATGATTTTGGGATTGGGTGGTAAAAAAAGTGGGCAGTTAGATAAAGCCATTGAGCGCTTCTTACTAATTGTAAATAAAGATCCAGAAAACCTGGAAGCCATATTTCACTTAGCAGAATGCTACGAAATGCACAACGACAAAACAAACGCAGTAAAGTGGTATACACTTGCTGCTAAAAAAGTAAAAGTGCCCGAAGCAAAAGAAGCTATCGCTAAGAGAATTGCGGAATTGAAAAAATAAATTATTATTAACAAATAAAATTACTCAGTGTATGCCTTGTGGTAAGAAGAGAAAGCGTCATAAAATTGCGACACACAAACGTAAGAAACGCCTAAGAAAGAATCGTCATAAAAAGAAGAACAAGTAATTGTTTATTCTTTACTGACTTATACAAACACGCCCTATCTAAACCATAGGGCGTGTTTAACACTTATCTGTATCTAGCCCCTTATTTCCTTTTCTGCAACTTTTCCTATTTCCTTCCTTGATAGGGCTATGATTGTTAAGATATGGTTGTATGCATACACCGCTCTATTGGGCAGGTGATTTTGTATTTAAAAGTTGCTCATTTTGAACAAAGAACTTATTATAAACGCTACACCCACGGGTGTGGAAATTGCATTGCTAGAAGATAAAAAACTAGTAGAGCTACACAACGAAAAAACCGATGCAAATTTTGCAGTTGGTGACCTTTACCTTGGTAAGGTAAAAAAATTAATTCCCGGACTCAACGCAGCTTTTGTAGACGTTGGATTTGAGAAAGATGCCTTTTTACATTATTCCGACTTAAGCCCATATGCCAAATCAATTATCAAGTACACGCAGGCTGCCATGTCTGATAAAAGTGAACATGGATTTGATTTTGCACGCTTTCAATCGGAACCAGAAATTATCAAAACTGGAAAAATAAACGAAGTATTAAATGGCAAGCCAAATGTACTCGTTCAAATTTTAAAAGAACCTATTGCCGCAAAAGGACCTCGTTTAAGTTGCGAACTTTCTTTACCTGGTAGATTTGTTGTGGTTACCCCTTTTAATGAAATTGTAGCCGTCTCGAAAAAAATTCATTCTTCGGAAGAAAGAAAAAGATTGCACAAAATTGTAGAAGCCATCAGGCCTAAAAATTTTGGCGTGATTGTGCGTACTGCTGCAGAGGGTAAATCCACTGCAGAATTACACCAAGACATGTTATCACTTGTTGAAACATGGAAAACGATACAAGCTAATTTAAAAGGCGCTGCAGCACCTGTGCGCATCTTAAGTGAAGAAACAAAAACAACCAGTATTTTAAGGGATTTGCTCAGTGCCGATTTTAATAGAATTGTGGTGAATGATAAATCACTCCATGAAGTAACGCAGCGATATATTCAGCGCATTGCACCTGATAAAACAGATATCGTAACACAGTACAAAGATGGTCTTCCCATTTTTGATCATTTTGGTGTAACCAAACAAGTCAAAGCTTCTTTTGGCAAAACAGTAAACTTACCTAGTGGTGCTTATTTAATTATTGAGCACACCGAAGCACTGCATGTTATTGATGTAAATAGTGGTTATAAGAGTGTGAGTAATAGTCAAGAAGAAAATGCATTAGAAACAAATTTAGAAGCAGCAGAAGAAATTTCAAGACAATTAAGACTTAGAGATATTGGTGGCATTATTGTAATTGATTTTATTGACATGAAACTTCCTGACAATAAAAGAAAAGTACAGGAAGCCATGGACACTTTTATGAAAGCAGATCGTGCTAAGCATTCGGTACTTCCTATTTCTAAATTTGGACTACTTCAGGTAACGCGTCAAAGAATGCGTCCGGAGGTAAACATCAATACTTCTGAGAATTGCACAGCTTGTAATGGTAGCGGTAAAATGACTTCTGCCCTATTATTAGAGGATGAAATTGAAAATAAGCTGGTTTATTTGGCTTCTCATGCCCATAAAAAGCTTCAACTAGTGGTTCACCCCATTATTGCGGCTTATTTGACCAAGGGGATATTTACCAATAAACTGAGCAAACTCCGTAAAAAGCATGGGGTAAAGCTCAGTTTGGAGGAAAATACCAACTACCACCTTACCGAATTCAGGTTTTTTGACGCCCAGGAGGAAGAAATCAAGTTCTAAACAGTGCTCCAATAAAAATAATTTTAGATATTACTATATTTAATAATACGAATTATTTTTCCCACCATCCGCTCTACAAAAACATTTAAAAAGGCCAATTTGGCCTTTTTTTTATCCAAAAACAGGTAAAAAATACCTTAAAAATACCCGCCGACAAACTGTCGGACCAGACTTAGCCTAATTGTCAGGTTAGCCATTTTATTACGAAGAAAATCGTAGATTAAATTTTATGTTAAACCCAAAAAATATTTTGTCATCTGCCCCATTATTGTACCTTAGCAGTAGAATTTAATGGGTTAGTAAGTAATAAGGGCCAGTAGCAATGCTGGCCCTTTTACATGCCTACTACCACTGCATTTCAGCAGATTTTCATTGTTTTTTTTACAAGTATTTTCTACGCTAATTTCTCATTTCTCACTCTTTTTTTTCGAATACGAACAGTGGTTATTTTTTCATTCGTTCGTTTCTAATTTTTCTGAAATATCTTTATGCAATGAGTAAAATAAAATCTGCTTTTTTCTGTAGTAATTGCGGTTATGAAAGTGCAAAATGGATTGGAAAATGTCCAAGTTGTGCCGAGTGGAATACTTTTTCGGAAGAAATTATTGATAAAGGAATTTCGAAGGAACAAAACTGGGATTCTTACCACGAACAAAAGCGTAATTCTAAAATAATTGCGCTTGATGAAGTAAAAACATCAGAAGAAAAAAGAATTATATCCAAAGATCCAGAACTCAACCGCGTACTTGGTGGTGGTATTGTGATGGGGAGCATTGTACTCGTTGCTGGAGAGCCTGGTATTGGAAAAAGCACTTTGTTTTTACAAAATGGCTTGCAAGCCACCGATCAGGTTGTTTTATACATTAGTGGCGAAGAAAGTGAGCAGCAAATCAAAATGCGTGCAGATCGACTTAAGATTCCCAACAACAATTTTTACCTGCTCACCGAAACCAACACAACCACCATTTTTGCAGAAATCAAGAAACTAAAACCAACACTTGTTATTGTTGATTCGATTCAAACACTGCAATCCAATTTGATTGATTCTGCTGCAGGATCTGTATCTCAAATTAGAGAATGCGCTGCCGAATTTCAGAAGTTTGCCAAGCAAACAAACACACCTGTATTTTTAATTGGCCATATCACCAAAGACGGCGCTATAGCGGGTCCTAAGGTATTAGAGCATATGGTGGATACCGTTTTACAATTTGAAGGAGATAGACATTACGCGTACCGAATACTACGTACATTAAAGAATAGATTTGGTAGCACTGCGGAACTAGGCATTTATGAAATGACTGGCGAAGGCATGCGCGTTGTTTCCAATCCTTCCGAAATTTTAATTGCACAAAGAGAAGATAGTTTAAGTGGTTCGGCAATTGCTGCAACACTTGAAGGTGCCCGTCCATTATTATTAGAAGTTCAGGCACTCGTTACTCAAAGTGTGTATGGAACGCCTCAAAGAACGGTGACAGGTTTTGACCTACGCAGATTACAACTACTACTGGCCGTTTTAGAAAAAAGAGGTGGATTTCAATTTGGAATGAAAGATGTTTTTGTAAATATCGCGGGTGGCATAAAAATAGAAGACCCCTCTACCGATTTAGCGATCATATGCGCCCTTTTATCTTCTTATGAAGACGTTCCACTTCCACATCATATCTGTTTTGCAGGTGAAGTGGGACTCAATGGAGAAATTAGAGCCGTTAACAGAATTGAGCAAAGAATTGCTGAAGCTGAAAAGCTTGGATTTGAAAAAATTATTGTGTCGAGCTATAATAAAAAGAGCTTCAACCCAAAAGCGTATAGCATTCAAGTGTTGGCATTAAGTAGAGTAGATGAAGTATACCAACAGCTATTTTAGGAGCGATAAACACGCAATAAAATATTTCTGCGGTTAATTTTTATCGCATCTACATTTTTGCTATTAAGTTGGGTGTATGCAAACCACTTACTTACCCAAACTTACGCGTTGGATTGACCCCATTTTTTGGCTCTATTTTCCTAAAAACTGCCCTGCTTGCGGCAGGCCCTTACGGCTCTTTGGGGCCAATATTTGTGGCCGTTGCAGCCAAAATCTACCAGAAACCCACTTTTTTGAGGCCCCCGGCAACCCCATCGAAAAAATATTTTACGGTAGGCTCCCCATGAGTGCAGGGGCAGCCGCCTGGTACTTTCACAAAAATTCGGCGCTTCAGTCCCTACTTTTTCAGTTAAAGTATAAATCCAACGAAGACGTAGGCTTATTTATAGGCAAGCAAATGGGCGCCTTACTAGCTGCATCAGATCGGTTTGCCACCATAGATGCACTCGTTCCAGTGCCCCTCCACCCCCAGGCACTGTCCAAAAGAGGCTTTAATCAGGCGGCCCTTATTTGTGAGGGCATTAGTCAGGTCTGGCACAAACCAGTGCTCGTGGGTACTATTGCCAGAACCAAACATACAAATACACAAACCAAACAA
This sequence comes from Sediminibacterium ginsengisoli, assembly GCA_945860335.1. GTDB lineage: Bacteria > Bacteroidota > Bacteroidia > Chitinophagales > Chitinophagaceae > Sediminibacterium > Sediminibacterium ginsengisoli_B. The sequence goes on from CAMAQW010000107.1 coordinate 5,533, forward strand.
AGCAGGGCCGTACGCTGGGATAATATGGAAAACGCATTTAGCATCAAAGACCCCACATCTATTGCAGGTAAGCATCTCTTACTCATAGATGACGTAATTACAACAGGTGCCACCATTGAAGCATGCGGCAAAACATTACTAAGCGTTAAGGATGTGCAACTGAGCGTTGCTGCTGCCGCTTATCCATTAAAATAGTTGTGGGATGCTTTTTTAAGGAAAATGTTGGAACTTTCAACAAATAACGATTGGCTTTGTTATATAACTATTCAAATTCAACAACACACTATGAAAAATCTCATCTTAATAGCAACTTTATTTATGTTACAATCATTTACAACCCCGGGCAAAGAAAGCATACATCAGTTTAAAATTAAATCGATTGACGGTGGCGTAATTGATTTTTCAAAATTTAAGGGTAAGAAAATTTTAGTAGTGAACACCGCTTCTGAGTGTGGCTATACACCACAGTACGAAGCACTTCAAAAATTAGCGGATACGTATAAAAACAAATTGGTAGTTGTGGGTTTTCC
>CAMAQW010000108.1 GCA_945860335.1 Sediminibacterium ginsengisoli
CACCCAAGTGGTACCTGGCGCAATATTAGTATCCGGAACAAGTGTGGAAGCTGCTACCACATATTCTTTAACCGGAGGCGCCGGTAACGGCGCCGTAGGATTAATAAGTTCGTTTACAACTTCCGTTACAGATTTACCAGAAAAGTAAGCCATATCGGCTTTTGTGGCACCAAAAAGGGTTCTCCTTAATAAATGCCTGAGTTCGGGGGCACCAAAACTGCCAGTGTAGGGCTGTAAACCAGTGGTAGGTGGTGGTGTATTTTCAGTAAATCTATTTCTTTCCATGGTAACGGGGGGGGTGTTTACAGTATAAATAGGGTATTAAATTAATGAATTTACACGTGAATATTACACTTTTTACCCTTTTTTTTACCTAAATTAGAGGTACTATCAAACCAATTCAATGACTGAGCAAGCTATTATTGCGGGTTGCCTTCACAACGACGCTGCTTCACAAAGGGAGCTATTTAATAGATATAGCCCTAAAATGCTCAGTGTTTGCTACCGTTTTGCTCAAAACAGAGAAGATGCGGAAGACATGCTCCAAGAGGGCTTTATAAAAGTCTTTACACAAATGCATACGTTTCAAAACAAAGGGTCATTTGAAGGATGGGTTAGGCGTATCATGGTGCATACGAGTATCAACTTTCTAAAAAAATATAAAAAATTTACAGAGAGTTTGGATTTAACGAGTGCAGAAAATTTGGAAGTAAAGGAAGAGTCAATTGCATCCATCATGCAATCGAAACAAGTAGTTGAGTGCATCAGACAATTACCTATCGGTTATAAAACAGTACTCAATTTATTTGCTATAGAAGGATATAGTCATAGAGAAATCAGTATTTTACTAGACATCGAAGAAAGCACAAGTAGAAGTCAATACACAAGGGCTAAAAACATGCTTTCTAATATTTTAATTAAGAAAAGAATTATTGAAGCACCCAAAGAGAAATTTGAGTTGTTGTCGGTGATACAAAAATAATTGCGTGAAGCGGGCAGATATGGAAAAGAGGAATCAACTAGATGCTTTTGAGGAGTTTATACTTGACGAGGTAAACGAACACAAGATGTACCCATCTGGTCGTGTTTGGGATAATATACGAACCGAAGTGCATGGCAAGCGGTCTTGGCCAGCCCTTACCATCATTGCCTTAACCGTGCTTGTAGCACTCACTGTTTCTACTTTTGTTGTAACGCAAAAGTCAGCGTCAATTTCAATAGCTAACACCATTTCAAAGACTAAAGTAATTGCACAAAAGCTTGAAAAGCCTTTTACGACCTATCATTCCAGTGCACAAATTATACCTTCAAAATATACTAATCAAAAACAGGTTAAGGAAACGCAAATAGAACTTCCTGTTTTACTCACTCAAGCCAATCCAAACATAACTGTGCCCGTTTCTAATGCCATATCTGATGTAACTTCAGTAGACGATATTTCTACTACAAGTACTGAAGCATCTTCAACTGAGAAAGTAAATTTTGAAGCGGCAACTATTGTTTCAACAAATGATAGTGAAATCAAAAAAAATAATGTATCTCTTTTACCGGCAATTATTCAACAACAGGTTAATAACAGTTTTGAACTTAAAACTAGCTCTGCTACAAAACAAAAAAATAGAAAATATAGCGTTCAATTTTATGCTACGCCTTCTGCAAGTTTTAGAGTTCTCAACGATCAAAAAGTTAAAGAGTTGATTCAGCCATCACTTATTGCCATTCCACTTACCTCACCAATATCCCAAACAACAACATTTAATCAAGCGGTTAGGCATAGGCCTGATTTAGGGTTAGAGCTTGGACTCACCTTTAATTATCCGGTTACCAAAAAATTGCAATTCAAAACCGGGCTACAATTAAACATTAGACAATACCAGATTGACACCTATGAAACAGGCGCCAATGCTGCAACTCTTGCACTCCTAAACGGCGGTCGAATTCAAACGGTATCTGTAATGTCGAGTTATAATAACAATGTAGGTTTTAGATCCGCTCATCTTAATAATAAAGTCTATCAGATTGCCATGCCAATTGGACTCGATTATCAAGTTCTGAAGTTTAAGAAATTTGGCATTCATACACAAGCTACCATTCAGCCCACCTATAATATTAATAAAAACGTTTACTTACTATCTACCGATTATGCAAATTATGCTGCCGGCAATGACTACGTAAGAAAGTGGAATATCAATACTAGTGTTGGTATTCAATTTAGTTATCAAAAAGGAAATACCATTTGGCAATTAGGTCCTCAAATAAGATACCAAACACTTCCCACGTATAACAACCCTTACCCTATCAAAGAAAATTTGATTGATTACGGCTTCCGTATAGGTTGGAGCAAACAGTTTAAGTAATTTTACGGTATGAAGCCTTTAATTATAGCATGTGTCGTTTGCATGATGGCAGCCGCCTGCAGCAATTCAAAAGAGGATACTAAAAATCTGGTTGCAACAACCGATACGACAAGCTTTTACCCGCTAGCTTCTTATATTAAGGATCAAGTAAAGTATTTTGATAGCACTGGTGTTAAGTTTAGTGTGGTTACAACAGAAGGTGCAATAAAAAACAGTATCACTTCTCAATTAGCGGCTATTATGCCAATGATTCAATCATTTATGGAAGCTGATATCAGCGATAGTGTTCAAAAAATAAATTACAAGGAATCAGTATTTCGTGACGCGGGAACAGCTAGTTTAAATATCAACTATACACCCATAAATACTTCTGTTCCTATAAGAAATATTGACATTTTGATGGATGATCAAACCTCCATTATAAAAAGATTATTTATAAGGAAACAATTTCGCACTAAAGACACTACAAGTACAGAACAGTTGAGTTGGAAAACAAATGAGGGTTTTACTACATCAATTAGTAAAGAAGCGAGTAATGGCTTTTTACGCAACAAAACAATTACTGTTCGTGTTATACTTCCATAAATGACCCAGGAGCAGTACCAACAATTAGCACACAAATTACCCGCCGACCCTGGCATCTATAAGTATTATGATGCGAGTGGCATACTTATATATGTAGGTAAAGCCAAGTGCTTGAAAAAAAGGATTGCCTCCTACTTCACAAAAAATCAAAATAGTTTTAAGACCATCGAGCTGGTTCAAAAAATTGAACGTATTGAGTTTACTATTGTTGATTCGGAGCAGGATGCGCTTTTGTTGGAGAACTCCCTTATCAAGCAGTATAAACCTCGTTATAATATATTACTGAAAGACGATAAGGGATACCCCTACTTGGTTATCAAAAAGGAACGTTTTCCAAGGGTTTTTTCTACATGGAAGAAATACAATGATGGCTCTATTTATCTTGGTCCATTTACCTCTAAAGGAACTATCAGAGAAGTATTAAGTTTTGTAAAACAGTTTATTCCACTTCGCACTTGTAAACTTAATTTAAGCAAAGAAAATATTGATAAGCAAAAGTTTAAGCCATGTTTAGAGTATCATTTAGGCAATTGTTTAGCACCTTGCGCAGCGCTTCAAACTGAGGATGACTATTTAGACAGTTTAGAGCAGTTAAAAAACATGCTAAAAGGAAATATGAGTCAATTAATGGGTCATTTAAAAAAACAAATGCAAGCGCATGCAGAGGACCTAGATTTTGAAAAAGCGGCTTACTTAAAAAACAAAATAGAGCTCTTACAAACCTATCAAGAAAAGTCAGTGGTAGTAGGTAAACACTTTTCTAACCTAGACGTGTTTTCAATCATTAAAGATGGTAAACTAGCCTATGTCAATTACCTCATGGTTCAAAATGGAAGCATCATACAAACCCATACGGTTCCATTAGAAGGAAAGTTGGACGAGCCCGAAGATGAATTATTATGCTTTGCTATCGAAAGAATTAGAGCCGATTTTAATAGCCTGAGCACCGAAATTATTGTGCCCTACCCCATCGAATATTTTGATGAAAATATCACCATCACGGTACCCAAACTAGGGGATAAGAAAAAACTGCTAGACCTCTCTATTAAAAACGTTACCTATTTTACTAGAGAACTTCAGCTTAAAAAAATATTACGTTTAGAAGGTAAAACAGATAGTGAAAAGAAGTTTGTATTAACTGAATTACAATCCTATTTGCAATTACAAGAAACACCTACGCATATAGAGTGTTTTGATAACTCAAATTTTCAGGGGAGTTTCCCCGTTTCTGCCATGGTCTGTTTTAAAGATGGCATGCCTAGCAAAAAAGATTACCGTCATTACAATGTGAAAACGGTAGAAGGCATCAACGATTTTGCCACCATGAAAGAAGTGGTTTACAGGAGGTATAAAAGGGTAAAGGAATCTGGTGACCCAATGCCACAGCTGATTGTAATTGATGGCGGCAAGGGGCAGTTAAGCGCTGCACTAGAAAGTATAGAAGCCCTAGGACTCACTGGCAGCACAACACTGGTAGGTCTTGCCAAAAATGAAGAAGAACTGTTTTTTGCAGGTGATAGCCAGTCCTTAAAATTACCATGGGATAGCGATAGTTTAAAATTATTGAGAGGAATTAGAGATGAAGTGCACCGCTTTGGGATTACGTTTCATAGAAACAAAAGATCAAAAGGAACATTTACAACAGCACTTGAAAATATTGAAGGCATTGGACCAGCTACTAGAGAAATACTGCTCAACCAATTTAAATCGGTGGCCAATATTAAAAAGGAACCCATTCAAAATATTGCGGCACTGATTGGTGCCAAAAAAGCAGCTGCCCTTCAAAAACACTTTGAAACAACCGCATAAAAAAAGGGACTTGAAAAGTCCCTTTTTTTATGAAGCAATTTTGAAATTAGTAAGACCATAAGTCTTGTTCGTAATTGAAAATGCGTTCTTTAATATTTTCCCCTTCGAGTAATCTAAATAAAGGATTCTTAATAATTTGACTTAAGAACTTATCATTTGGATTGTTGTTACTAGATTTAACGATATAACTTGAGAAGAAACGGCTTTCAAAAAGCTCTTCCCATGTCATACGACCTGCATAGTTTTTAGGATTGTACACCATGTATTTATTAAGCGTTTTACGCAAATCAGGATAATAAATCCAGAACAATGTTTTTGTTGTTGGTTTGTTATTAATCATGATTTTTGCTACCGGTGCAATACCAATAATTCTACAAAATAAACGGCTGGCTTCTTTATCAAAAATCCATTGTTCCTTTAAGCGAAACGTATAAATAGAATCGGGGTTTGGTGCAAACTTAGTATCAAAAATTACAGTAGTGTCATACACGTTGGGAAAGTTAGCGTTTTGTACTAAAATAGTATCTAGCTTACCCTTCATCATTTTAGTTACATCGTCATATGCCAACTGCTTGGTAAAACGATCATCACCACCTTCTGCCGAAAATGCAGCAACACTATCATTTTGTATTGCACTAAGTAATATAGAAAAGAAACGCTGATCACCTGTATTGTCTTTACCAGGATAAATGAATGATTGATTCATTTTTTCTCTAGCATCAATTTCTCGCCAAATAAACTCGGAATATAAAAAATCATCATCTCTTAAATACTCATATTCTAACGGATTTTTAGAACGGTTTGTTTTACGGTCGGCTACTGTTTCATTGCGTAAACTTTTTGGAACCACTTCACCAAAACCACCAACAATAGTTGTATCCACCGTTTTGGTTGGTTTAGGCGCTACTACATTACTGTTGTTACTTGGTGTTACAGCAGGGGCACCCGTACTAGGTGTGGCTGTTTGAGTACCAGCTTTTTTAGTTGTATCTACAGCACTTGCTGTTTTTTTGCCTTTTAAATTACCAAAGCCTTGTGCAATTGCACTAACACTTAGGGAACAAATAGCAACACCAATTATTAATAATTTTTTCATAGTAACCTACTTTATTGCAATATGAAAGTTATGTTTTGATCTAATTTTCTACTACCGCCACCTGGCTCCAATACTTTTATTTCACCAATAGTAACTGTACTTCCAGCCTGACATCTTCTAATTAATGCTTGTGCAGCAGCGTCTTTGAATGAAGCACTATTCACTTCTGCAAACTCAGGTTCATCAAAGCCTTTACC
>CAMAQW010000109.1 GCA_945860335.1 Sediminibacterium ginsengisoli
AATATTGACGGTGCATTAAAGAACGGGGTGGTTTCAAAAGATATTATCCTATATATTATTGCACAAATATCTGCAAGTGGTGCCACCGGTTATTTTGTTGAATATGCAGGCTCCGCAATTCGTGCATTAAGTATGGAAGCGAGAATGACCATTTGTAATATGAGTATTGAGATGGGTGCAAGAGGAGGAATGATTGCACCAGATCAAACCACATTTGATTATATCAAGGGACGTTTATTTGCACCACAAGGTGCTGACTGGGATCATAAATTAGCAGAGTGGTCACAATTGTATACCGATGCCGATGCAAAATTTGATGTTGAAATAAATATCAAAGCGGAGGACATTGATCCAATGATTACTTACGGAACCAATCCAGGCATGGGCTTGTCGGTAAGAGGAACTTTACCAACCATTGAAAGTTTTACCGATGCTACCGAAAAACAAAATTATGAGAAAGCCTTAGCCTATATGGGTTTAACGGCTGGACAAAGTTTATTGGGCATGCCGGTACAAAATATATTTATAGGTTCTTGTACCAATTCAAGAATTGAAGATTTTAGATTAGTTGCAAGTATTATTAAAGGCAAGCAAAAAGATCCGAACATTAAAACTTTAGTCGTACCCGGTTCTCAAGAAGTAGCCAAACAAATTAAAGCAGAAGGGTTAGATAAAATATTTGCAGCTGCAGGTGTTGAAATAAGACAAGCAGGATGTAGTGCATGCTTAGGAATGAATGAAGATAAAATACCAGCAGGCGAATATTGTATTAGTACCAGCAACAGAAACTTTGAAGGACGTCAGGGTGCAGGTGCAAGAACTTTATTAGCCAGCCCCTTAACTGCGGCAGCTGCATTGTTAACAGGAAAAATCACAGATATCAGAGATATTTTAAATTAAAAATATAACGCGCCACAAAGCGCGCATAGAAAATATAGATTATGCAATCATTACAAAAAATAACTAGCCGGTTTATTCCACTACGTATCGAAAACGTAGATACGGATCAAATTATACCTGCTCGTTTTTTAAAGGCGACCACCAAAGATGGTTTTGGAAAAAATTTATTCAGAGATTGGAGATACGAAAACGATGATGAAACAAAACCAAAGGCCGATTTCGTATTGAATCAACAACAATATAGTGGTGCAATTTTAGTAGCCGCGAAAAACTTTGGTTGTGGATCTTCACGTGAACATGCTGCTTGGAGTATTCAGGATTATGGGTTTAAAGTAGTGGTGTCCAGCTTTTTTGCGGACATCTTTAAAAATAATGCATTGAATAATGGCGTATTGCCTGTAACGGTATCAGATGCTTTTTTGCAACAAATATTTGCACAGGGCGCTGAGGAAACACTGTCAGTGGACTTGGAAGCACAAACGATTACCATTGATGCAACGGGGGCAGAAGAAAGATTTGATATCAATGCGTATAAGAAGACATGTATGTTAAATGGGTATGATGATATTGATTACTTGTTAAATATGAAACCGGAAATTGAGGCTTTCGAAAAAAAATAAATCGCTGAAAGCGAAAAAAAAATAGTTATGCAAAAGAAAATAGCAGTCATATTAGGAGACGGAATTGGTCCCGAGGTAACACAGCAATCTATTAAAGTATTAGATAAGATTGCAAAGTATTACAATCATACGTTTACTTATGAAAATGCAATGATGGGCGCTTGTGCCATTGACGCCACAGGCAATCCATTGCCCGATGAGACTATTAAAATTTGTAAAGAAAGTGATGCTATTTTATTTGGTGCCATTGGGGATCCAAAATATGATAACGACCCAAGCGCTAAAGTAAGACCAGAGCAAGGTTTGTTAAAACTAAGAAAGGAATTACAATTGTTTGCGAATATCCGCCCTGTAACTACTTATGCTGCATTACAACACTTATCACCGTTGAAACCAAAGTTCTTAGAAAATGTAGACTTTGTAATTTATAGAGAGTTAACGGGTGGTATTTATTTTGGTGCAAAAAGTATAAGCGAGGATGGAACCATAGCAAGAGATGATTGTTCTTATTCGGTTATGGAGATCGAGCGCATTGCACACCTTGCATTTAAGCATGCACAAATCAGAAGAAAAAAATTAACACTGGTAGATAAAGCAAACGTATTGGAAACTTCCAGACTATGGAGAAAAGTTGTACAAGCCATTGCAAAAGAGTACGCGGATGTAACCGTTGATTATTTATTTGTAGACAATGCAGCCATGCAAATTATTTTAAACCCTGCACAATTTGATGTGGTGTTAACAGAGAATTTGTTTGGGGACATTATTAGTGACGAAGCATCGGTATTAGCAGGATCCTTAGGATTATTACCTTCTGCTTCTGTTGGAAACACCGTTGCCTTGTTTGAACCCATCCATGGTTCTTATCCGCAAGCAAAAGGAAAAGACATTGCCAATCCGTTGGGATCTATTTTATCCTCCGCCATGCTATTAGACCATTTTGGATTAACAGCAGAAGCAACTATTGTAAGAGAAGCAGCTGCTTGGTGTTTGAATAGTGGTTTTGTCACTAAGGATATTGATCCAATGAATAGTTATACGACTACTGCAGTAGGTGATTTGATTTGTGAATTCATAGAGCGACATGCAAAAGGAGAAACACACCCAATTCATGAGCGTTTGCATAAATCAACCATCATTTAAAATAATTATTATGGAACTAAATAAATATTCAAAAACAATTACCCTAGATCCTACGCAGCCTGCTGCGCAAGCCATGTTTTATGGTATAGGATTAACGGACGAAGATTTGCATAAAGCACAGGTAGGCATTGTGAGTATGGGTTATGATGGCAACACTTGTAATATGCATTTGAATGCATTGGCAGCCGATGTTAAAAAGAGTGTATGGGCTCAGAATTTAGTGGGACTTACTTTTCATACCATTGGCGTAAGTGATGGTATGAGTAATGGTACGGATGGGATGCGTTATTCATTAGTGAGTAGAGATGTCATTGCAGATAGTATTGAAACCGTTTGTGGCGCACAATATTATGATGCATTAATAACAGTTCCAGGTTGTGATAAAAATATGCCTGGTTCATTAATTGCAATGGGAAGATTAAACCGTCCTTCATTAATGTTGTATGGTGGCACGATAGCACCAGGACATTATAAAGGACAGGATTTAAATATTGTTTCTGCTTTTGAAGCATTGGGACAAAAAATGGCGGGCCAATTGGACGAAGCAGATTTTAAAGGCATTGTTCAACATGCTTGTCCAGGTGCAGGCGCATGTGGTGGTATGTATACCGCCAACACCATGGCATCAGCGATTGAAGCATTGGGAATGAGTTTACCTTATTCATCTAGCAATCCCGCATTAAGTGCAGAGAAACAACAAGAGTGTGTGGATGCGGGTGCAGCAATACGTTTATTATTAGAGCGCGACATCAAACCAAAAGATATCATGACACGCAAAGCATTTGAAAATGCAGTGGCGGTGATTATGGTATTGGGTGGAAGTACCAATGCGGTACTACATATGATTGCCATGGCGAAGAGCGTGGGTGTTAGTTTTACACAAGATGATTTTCAAACCATCAGTGATAAAATTCCTGTGCTAGCGGACTTTAAACCATCGGGTAAATATTTAATGCAGGACCTGCATCAGTACGGTGGCGTACCTGCCGTAATGAAATACATGTTGGCGCAAGGATGGTTGCATGGTGAGTGTTTAACCGTCACCGGAAAAACCATTGCAGAAAATTTAGCTGGGGCACCGGATTTGGATTTTGATCAGCAAAAAATTATACTGCCTAAAGAAAATCCTATTAAAGCAACCGGTCATTTGCAAATTATGTACGGCAATTTAGCCACTGGTGGAAGTGTTGCAAAAATTTCAGGAAAAGAGGGCGAAATATTTGAAGGTCCAGCGCGCGTGTTTGACGGAGAGCATGCATTAATAGAAGGAATCAATTCAAAAAAAATTAAAGAAGGTGATGTGGTGGTGATAAAAAATGTAGGACCCGTTGGTGCGCCAGGTATGCCGGAGATGTTAAAACCTACCTCGGCTATTATTGGGGCAGGGTTAGGGAAGTCCGTGGCCTTAATTACGGACGGAAGATTTAGTGGCGGCACGCACGGATTTGTGGTTGGGCATATTACACCAGAAGCCTACAAAGGAGGATTGATTGGTGTGGTAGAAGATGGTGACATTATTGAATTGAATGTTCCTAAAAGAACCATGACTCTAAAAGTAGACGAAGCAACTATTGCAAAACGTAGAGCAGCACAACCAGCACCCGTTTTAAAAGTTACCAATGGCGTGTTGTTTAAATATGCAAGACAAGTAAAGGATGCAAGTGAAGGATGCGTAACGGACGCTGATTAAAAATGATATTATGGAGCAAAAACAATTAACAGGATCACAAGCAGTACTAGAAGCATGTATTGCGGAAGGCGTGGATACGATATTTGGATATCCAGGTGGCGCCATCATGCCCATTTATGATGCATTGTATGATTATAAAGAAAAATTAAATCATGTTTTGGTGCGTCATGAGCAGGGTGGAATACACGCTGGTCAAGGCTATGCGCGTACTTCTGGTTTAGTGGGTGTCGTATTTGCAACCAGTGGACCCGGTGCCACAAATTTAGTGACTGGACTTGCGGATGCGATGATTGATAGTACACCACTAGTTTGTATCACTGGCCAAGTGTTTGCACATTTATTAGGAACGGATGCATTTCAGGAAACGGATATTATTAATATCACCATGCCGGTTACCAAATGGAATTATCAAATTACTGATGCAACTGAAATCCCAGGCATATTGGCCAAAGCATTTTATTTGGCAAGAAGCGGAAGACCAGGCCCTGTGTTAATTGACATTACAAAAAATGCACAAATACAATCTTTCAATTATGAAGGGTACACGCCTTGTAATCATATTCGCAGTTATCGACCAAAACCGGTGATTCGTAAAAATTTTATTGATGAGGCGGCGGCATTAATTAACAATGCAAAAAAACCGTTGGTCATTTTTGGTCAAGGCGTTATTTTAGGCCAGGCCGAAAAAGAGTTTAAAAAGTTTATTGAAAAGTCAGGTATGCCAGCAGCTTGGACCATTTTAGGTTTAAGTGCTTTGCCAACCGATCATCCGCAAAACGTGGGTATGTTGGGAATGCACGGCAACTATGGCCCCAATGTATTGACCAATGATTGCGATGTATTAATTGCAGTGGGTATGCGATTTGATGATCGCGTAACGGGACGTTTAGATAAATACGCAAAGCAAGCAAAGATTATTCATTTGGATATTGATCCATCGGAGATTGATAAAAATGTGAAAGCAGATGTGGGTGTATGGGGAGATTGTAAAGAAACCTTACCATTGCTTACATTAGGTATAGAACAAAAAGATCGTAGCGAGTGGTTAGCGGTATTTGCAGATTATACTAAACAAGAATACGAACAATGTATTGAACCTGAAATGTTCCCAAGCAAAGAGGAAATGACCATGGCCGAAGTAATCCGTCATGTAAATGAAATTACAAAAGGCAATGCTGTTATGGTAACCGATGTAGGACAACATCAAATGGTTACTTGCCGTTATGCAAAATTTAATCAATCCAGAAGCAATGTAACTTCTGGAGGCTTAGGTACCATGGGATTTGCACTGCCTGCAGCGATAGGCGCAAAGTTTGGCGCGCAGGATAGAGAAGTAATTGCGGTGATTGGGGATGGTGGTTTTCAAATGACTTTACAAGAGTTAGGTACCATCATGCAAACGGGTGTGGCTGTAAAAATTATCATATTAAATAATCAGTTTTTAGGCATGGTGCGTCAGTGGCAGGAATTATTTAATGACAAGCGATACTCTTTTGTGGACATTGAAAGTCCTAATTATGTAATGCTTGCAAAATCATATGGTATTGAAGGCGCGAAAGTAGAACACAGAAAAGATTTAGTGGACGCAGTGAAAACTATGCTCGCCCACAAAGGATCTTATTTGTTAGAAGTAATGGTAGGAAAAGAAAACAATGTATT
>CAMAQW010000110.1 GCA_945860335.1 Sediminibacterium ginsengisoli
CTACTTGCAGAAGTTTGAACTGTTGGTGCGCTTTTTACAACAAGCACAGCTGCATTACTCGTAACGTTATTACCGCAACTATTTGATACTACAACTTTATAAGTTGCTGCATCTGAACTAGCAACAGAAGCAATGGTGTAAGAGCTAGAAGTAGCATTATTAATAGCAACATCATTTTTTAACCACTGATAAGATTGTGTATTATTAGCAGCAACAGAAAGTGAAAAGCTTGAAGCACTGCAAGTTTCTGTTAATGCAGTTGGATGCGTTTGAATGGTAGGTGCATCAAGTACTGTTACATTAAATTCATTACTGCTAATAGTTGGGGTACATCCATTATTTACGGTAACAAAATATCTCCCAGCTTTATTTGTTTGAATATTACTAATATTTAGCTGCGAAGAAGTTTGACCGCTAATTGCACTACCATTAAAATACCATTGATAGGTTGGGTTAATGCTCCCTAAATTGGTAATTGTGGTTGTAACTAATAAACTAGTATTTATACAAACACTTTGGTTGCTGATTGTAGCAATTGATGGTGTTGTAATTAGTTGAATGGTTACATTCTGATTATTTGTAGCGGAGCTAGTAGATCCACAACTATTGGTAACTGTGAATGAATAGGTGCCTGCATTTGCAGCCTGAAAATTAGGAACAACTAATGTTGCGCCATTTCCATTGGGTACAGCAGTTCCATTTAACGCCCATGCATACGTTAAGTTGTTATCTCCATTTGGAACAACGGTTGCAACTAATGAAGCAGTAGCACCGGCGCATACGTTAGTAGGTGCCGAAATACTTGTTATGCTTGGTTTATCTTTAATCGTTACCTGTGCAGTTCCACTAGTGCTATTGCCGCAATCATTTGTTGCAACAAAAGTGTAAACGCCTGCATTGGATGCAGCAACAGATGGAATCGTGAGTGTTTTTGTTGTGTTGCCAATGTCTACTCCATCTTTTTGCCATTTGTAACTTGTGGCACTAATAACATCTGCATTTAATGTTAGGGTTGCGCCAGCGCATAGAACGTTAGTAGGATTAGGATTTACTGTTATGGAAGGTTTTTGGTTAACGTTTAATTGAAAATCCGAACTCGTTATATTTCCACAACCATTTGATAAGGTAACTGAATACAAAGCAGCGTCACCAGATTGAATATTTGATAAAGTATATGTTGCAGCGTTTGCATTCGAAATAATTGAAGCTCCTTTTTTCCATTGATACGTAATTGTGCCCCCGCCATTATCGTTTCCACTTACTTGAATAGTGTAATTACTGCCAGTGCAAATAGTTTGAGGACTAGTTGAAAAACTAGTAATACTTGGCTTATCCTTTAGTGTTAATCTGATATCAGCAGATTGAGTAGGTGTATTACATGCATTACTTACCCTTACAAAATAAACATCTGCATCTGATTGCTGGAAGTTAGTTATATCGTATTTAAAGTTAGTTGCATTTGGAATAGCGGACCCATTTTTAAACCATGCATACGTTAATGGTGAACCACCAGGTGAAGTGGCTGTTACTTGTAACGAAATGCTGCTTCCCGCACAAACTGCTGTGCTAGACGTTATATTGCTAATTGTTGGGCAAGTTTGAGCAAATAACATACTTGAAATGGTAATCAATGTAATTGTTAAAATTGCTCGTATTTGTAATGATAACTTCATAAGAAAAAGTACTTGAATTATTTATTATGCTTACTTGAAACAACTTACGTGTCTCTTTGCAAGTGTATTGTCTTCTGTGGGGCGAGAAAAAAGAAATTGAATCCCAACTTCAAATGCGTTTGCATTTTGTACATATGAAATATTGGGCGCAATTGAAAAATTATAGGTAAAGGACGCTTTGATAACGTTCATATTTAAATTCACAAATGGCGATATAGAATTGTTTAATACATATACACCTCCTACGTCAAAGCCAATATAGTTGTCATAATCGGGAAGTATTTGGATTGCTCCCACTATTGAAGTTGAAGATTGAGTTGCTCTAACTGAATGTAGTCCACCAAAAAAAACTTGACTGTAATCAGATAACACTTTCGAGTATCCTAATTGATAGTTAAAGGTGAGCCCCTCTCTTGTAGCAAGTTTTAGTGGGTCTTTGCTAGATTGATTTAAATTATACATCGAAAATCCAGCAGTAAAAGATTCTTCTTCACTAACTGAATTGTAAAGAATACCTGAATTGATGTCTACATAATTTGCATTGATAATTTGAATAGGTTCGTTATTTGGTAATTGTGATGAGTAGCCCAGAATGTCAAATTGATTTGGGAAAAGCAATTGTGTGTAATCAATTCTTTTTGAATTGTACCTCCCCTGAAAACCGAGTGACAAGGATTTGCTTCCATCATAATTCAGTCCTTTAGAATAGGACATTGTTGCAGACATGGCCTGATGAGAATATACATCAAGGGTTTTGTGCGTATATGCGTTTACGCCAAATCCAAAAACATCATTATTTGGAACAAAATCTAATAGAGGACGCATTTGAAACGACGCATTGGTAAATGTAGAAGTAACTAACTTCGAATAGGACTGAGATCTATGCAGCGCATTGAATTTAAAGTCGTCGTCAATAAATCCTGCAAAGGATGGATTTATATTTAGCTGATTTTGCGAAAATTGAGTGAAAACTGGTAGCTGTGCGCTAGCAATTTTTGATTGCATGAATGCTACAAATAGCAATAGAATCCCCAAGGGGACATAGCTGAACTTCCTTTTTTTCATAATAAGATTGAAATACTAAAAATTACTAACCAAGTGAGTTTATAAAAATAAGTAATTAGGTGTTATTACGTAGTATTTCTCCCATATATATTTACTTAATATAGAAAAATTTCTATATACAAGTGTCATATTGGCAGAATTATTGCTATCAAAGGCTTTTACCCCAAAAAATGCCACATTTTTTGACCCAATTGGGCGTTTTTTATTACATGAATCAGAGCGGATTTTTGCAAACTGAAATGCTAGTATTTGGCGATCTTGTTTATTGTTATATCTTTATGATATCAAAATAATATCAATTATGGAAAAATTACTTAAACCCCTTTCTGGCTACCGAGCAGCATTAATTGCATTAGTATCATTTTTTATTGGCTTTGCACTCATTGTTGGTGGGGCACAACAAAATGAAGGAACCCAAGTTTTCTTTGGCGTACTGCTTTTAGCTGCGGCAGCTTTTTTAGTAAAAGGCCTCATGATTATTGATCCCAATTATAGTATTGTACTTACATTTTTTGGTAAATATGTGGGTACCGTTAGAGAAAATGGACTTCAATTTGTTAATCCATTTTATAGCAAACTAAAAGTGTCTCTTCGTATGCAAAGTATTGAGAGCACCAAGTTAAAAGTGAATGACAAGCTTGGTAACCCCATCGAAATTGCTGCAGTTATTTTATACCAAATAGAGGATACTTACAAAGCGGTATTTGATGTAACAAGTTTTAATGATTATATCCGCAACCAAAGTGAAGCAGCTGTTCGTCACTTGGCAACAACTTGCCCTTACGATAATATTGAGGATGAAAAAGCGCATGTTACTTTAAGAGATGGTGGTGAGCAGGTCATTGAAATGTTAGAACAAGAACTTAATCAGCGTCTAAATAAAGCGGGCGTATTAGTTACAGAAGCGCGCATTAGTCATCTCGCTTATGCTGCAGAAATTGCGGGTGCCATGCTACAGCGCCAACAGGCAACAGCGATAGTTGCTGCCCGTACTAAAATTGTAGAAGGTGCTGTGGGTATGGTTGAAATGGCCCTTGCGATGTTATCAGAAAAAGATATTGTAGTATTAGATGATGATAAAAAAGCTGCGATGGTAAGTAATTTAATGGTGGTATTATGTGGTGAAAAAGCAGCGTCTCCTGTTTTAAATACAGGTAGCCTTTATTAATACTTTAAATCCTTTTTATGTCTCTAAATAAAAAGACTTTTGTTTTACGTATTACCGAAGACATGTTTGCAAAACTGTCTAAGTGGGCCGATGATGAATTTAGAAGTGTGAACGGACAAATTGAAATGATACTCGACAAAGCATTAAAAGATGCCGGCAGAAAAGCGGTTCAAAAAGAACAAGTATCATCTGAAAATTCTAAATTGCTTAAATGAAAATGAAATCAATACTCGTATGTTTCATGTGTGTGCTTTTTGCAACTGCTACATTTGCGCAAACAATTACGGTTGGCAGTTTTAATGTCCGTTATGATAACCCACGTGATTCTGGTAATTTATGGAGTAGTAGACTTCCTAGAGTGGCTGCCCTGATTGATTTTCATGAATTTGACATTGTAGGTACCCAAGAAGGGTTACAGCATCAACTAGATGGTTTACAGGCCTTACTTCCGGGATATACTTATTACGGTATCGGAAGAGATGATGGTGCTTTTAAAGGAGAACACTCGGCTATATTTATAAAAAAAGATGCTTTTGCAATTCTGGACAATGGTGATTTTTGGTTATCCGAAACACCTACAAAACCTGGCTTTGGTTGGGATGCACGGATCAATCGAATTTGCTCTTGGGTACTGCTGCAACACAAAGTAACGAACAAAAAAATGTATTGTTTTAATGTACATTATGATCATCAGGCCATGCTTGCGCGTAAAGAAAGTTCTAAACTTATACTTGAAAAAATCAAAACGATTGCTGGTAATACACCTGTTATTTTAACCGGTGATTTTAATGGTGATCATAGTTCAGAGTGGTATCAATTAATTGCGAATTCTGGTGTTTTATTGGATACCTACAAAAGGGTAGCTGTGCCCTATAAACCCAATGGTACTTTTCAGGGCTTTGGCCCCAATTTAAATCCGGACCAGGTAATTGATCATATTTTTACATCCTCTCATTTTACGGTTAGTAGGTGGGGCGTGTTAACGGATTCTTATAATGGTAAATTTCCGTCGGATCATTTTCCGGTATTAACACGAATCACACTTAAATAAAGGTTTTGCAGGCATAGGACCGTTATTTAACGGCCTAATTGTGCAAAAGCTTTCTTAAATAACGAGGCTTTAGCATTTTTATTCACAGGGCATTGCTTCTTTTGTAGAACCCACTAATTTTAAGGTAATCAAACCCATTGTATGTTTTATTTATTACAAACAGACACCATTCAAAAAGCACTCGGTGCAGCTGCTGCAAGTACCCCAGAAAAAATTTCTATGCTGAGCTTATTAGAAAAGGGTGGCTGGATTATGTATCCCTTATATTTTTTACTCGTTGCCGCTATCTATGTTTTTGTAGAGCGTTTATTGGCTATAAATAAAGCTTCTAGAATTGAGCCCAATTTTATGAATATTATTAGAGATAATATTGTAACGGGTAATGTGCAAGCAGCGCGCAACTTGGCAAAAAACACCAATAGTCCTGTGGCACGTATGATTGATAAAGGTATTCAACGCATTGGAAAGCCATTAGACGCTATCGAAAAAAGTATGGAAAATGTGGGTCGCCTTGAAATGTACAATATGGAAAAAAACCTTTCTATTTTATCACTCATTTCTGGTATCGCTCCAATGTTTGGATTTTTAGGAACCATTATTGGAATGGTGCAATTATTTTATGGCATCGCATCTACGGGAGAGTATACGCTTAACACCATTGCAGGTGGTATTTATACAAAAATGATTACATCTGCTACGGGTTTAATTATTGGACTTATTGCATATGTTGGCTATAATTTTTTAAGTACCCAAATTGATAAGACTGCCAATAAAATGGAAGTAGCAAGTTCTGAATTCATTGATATTTTACAAGAACCCACTCGTTAATTTACCACAATGAATATCAGAAAGCGTTTAAGATCTCATCCCGAAGTGCACACTGGTGCCTTAAATGATATTCTATTTATCCTACTACTCTTTTTTCTAATTGTATCAACACTTGCAAATCCCAATGTCATTAAAGTGTCTAATCCAAAGGCAGCAAGTGATACAAAAGCCAAGCAAACAGTGGTGGTTAC
>CAMAQW010000111.1 GCA_945860335.1 Sediminibacterium ginsengisoli
TACAATAGATACGGACAACCCGTGTATAAATCGGTGGGGTATGATAACCCTTGGAATGGACTTTACAACGGAAGCCCTTTACCTATTGGTACTTACTACTATATTATCAATCCTAAAAATGGAAGAAAAACAATAACTGGGTCGGTGACCATTATAAAATAGTGAACATGAAAAAGTTGATCGTTATATGCTTTGTTTTTATACTGCCAATGATGAGTATGGCGCAACAACGTCCATACTATACACAGTATATTTTAAACAACTTTTTAATTAATCCAGCACTTGCGGGAATAGAAAATTATTGGGACGTAAAAACCTCACACCGCATTCAGTGGCAGGGTGTGCAAGATGCTCCAGTAACGACCTATTTAACTTTTCATGGACCGCTTAAAAAACAAGGATATGCTTCATCAAATCCTACGAGCATGTCTGCGCCAGGCGAAAATCCGAGAGGTAGAGCCTACTGGCAAAATTATCAGGCGCCAGAACCACATCATGGTGTTGGCTTTACGGTATTAAACGATCAAACAGGACCACTCAATCGTTTTGCTGCTTATGGAACTTACGCATATCATAGAGGTATAGCAGCGCAAACTACTTTATCATTTGGTGTATCTGCAGG
The DNA here is from genome assembly GCA_945860335.1 of Sediminibacterium ginsengisoli. Taxonomy (GTDB): domain Bacteria; phylum Bacteroidota; class Bacteroidia; order Chitinophagales; family Chitinophagaceae; genus Sediminibacterium; species Sediminibacterium ginsengisoli_B. The sequence continues at coordinate 623 of CAMAQW010000111.1, forward strand.
GATGACCAATTTAACGTTAAATACTAGTAAATTAAACTTTGGTAATACTGTTGTTGATCCTGCAGTAGGAACGAGTGGACTCATTAATACCATTAAACCAGATATCAGTGCGGGTTTATGGTTGTATTCCAACAATTATTTTGTTGGATTATCGGCACAACAAATTGTACCACAAAACGTAGCCTTCTCAGATAATAAAGTATACCTAACACAAGGTAAATTAGTTCCTCATATTTTTTTAAGTGCAGGATATAGATTACAAGTTTCTGATGACCTAAGTTTATTACCATCTGCACTTATCAGATACATAAGTCCATTGCCAGTAGGTATGGACATCAATGCAAAACTCATGTATCAAGATTTAATTTGGTTTGGTGGATCCTACCGTTTTAAAGAAGGCTATGCTGGCATGGTTGGTTTTAATGTAAACAACAATATTAATATTGGCTATTCTTACGACTTTCTTACTTCTACACTAAATACAGTGAGTAGAGGTACGCATGAAATTCTGATTGGATTTCAGTTGGGTAATAAATACGGTGATTGGTGTCCTAAGAATTTGTGGTAGGAGTTTCCGATAAATAAGCAATCAGTAAAGCTTTATCATTATCAAATAATTCTAGCAGCATTTGCTTTACTTTATATTCTTTTGCCTGATCCTTGGTATAATTTGCTTTATAAATATGTTGTTTGGTAGTTGTATCTCTTTTTACAATACCTTTTTCAAACATAATTTGCATGAGCTTTAAAGTAGTGGTGTAACCTGTTTTTGAAGCCAATATTTCATGTACTTTTTTTACAGATGCCGAACCTTCCTGCCATAGTACAGATAATATCTCAAACTCTTTTTCTGTAGGCTTTATATATTTTCCCATACCAAAATTTGTAGTACAATAGTACAAAAAAAATCCCTCCAAAATAGGAGGGATTTAAATTCGTATACTTTAAAAGTTATTGTTTAACTGCCATTTTAATGTGCAAATAACTTTTGTATTTTTCATTTTGTTCTGGTGTAAGTGCTTTACCATTTACAGAAATGTTACCATCTTTAACTTCAATCTTTACATTGTCTTTTGGCGCTAAACCATCTTCTTGTAAAGCTTGAACGAGTGTTTTTGAATCGGCACTCATGGTAACTGTATTTGCAGTATCAATAGCATTAGCAGAAGTATCTGTGCTAATAATTGACATTTCTACTGTTTGTGTTTTTGTTACAGTTGCACTAGATGTTGGGTGCATTTTAGCAAGCGTTGGCGCAATTACTAAAGATACAATTGACATAAGTTTAATTAAGATATTCATGGATGGACCTGATGTATCCTTAAATGGATCACCCACTGTATCACCCGTTACAGATGCTTTGTGTGGTTCAGATTTTTTGTAAAACATCTCACCATTAATTTCAACACCTTTCTCAAAAGATTTTTTAGCATTGTCCCAAGCACCACCTGCGTTGTTTTGGAAAATTCCCATTAATACGCCACTTACTGTAGCACCAGCTAAGAAACCACCAAGGGCTTCTGGGCCTAATAAGAATCCAACTAATAAAGGAGATACAATAGTGATAGCACCAGGTAACATCATTTTTTTAAGAGATGCCTCAGTAGAGATTGCCACACACTTATCGTATTCTGGCTTACCTGTACCTTCCATAATACCAGGAATGGTACGGAACTGACGACGCACTTCTTCCACCATACTCATAGCTGCTTCACCCACCGCTCTAATCGCTAATGAAGAGAATATAAAAGGAATCATTCCACCTACAAATAAGGCAGCTAATACATCCGCTTTATAAATATCGATGTGCTGATTGTCAGGCATAGCAACTCCCACAAACGCAGCAAATAATGCAAGTGAAGTTAATGCAGCAGAAGCAATGGCAAAACCTTTACCACTTGCAGCTGTTGTATTACCAACCGCATCTAAAATATCTGTTTTTTCACGAACCTCAGCAGGTAACTCACTCATTTCAGCAATACCACCTGCATTATCTGCGATAGGGCCAAATGCATCAATTGCAAGTTGCATACCAGTTGTTGCCATCATACCTGCAGCAGCAATAGCCACACCATATAAACCAGCACAATAGAAAGAACCAAAGATACCAGCAGCTAAAACTAGAATTGGTAAGAAAGTAGACTCCATACCAATTGCTAAACCACCAATAATATTAGTTGCATGACCTGTGCTTGATTGTTTAATGATACTTAATACTGGACGCTTACCCATTGCAGTGTAATATTCAGTAATGATACTCATTAACACACCTACTACAAGACCTACACCAATCGCACCAATTACACCGTTTCTAGTGAATTCTAAGCCACGTAAGTACATGGTTTCAGGTAATACATTTCCTACTAAGAAATAACAAACTACAGCTGTTAAAATCATAGAACCATAGTTACCCATGTTCAGTGCATTTTGCACCGTAGCTGTATTCAAACCCGCTTTATCACTGATTCTTACAAATAGAGTTCCAATGATTGATAAAATAATACCAATACCAGCAATTAACATAGGTAATAAAATAGGAGATAAGCCACCAAAAGCATCCACTAATTGGGCTTTGTTAGCACCTGTAACTTCTTGACCTAATACCATTGTTGCCAATACAGTTGCAACATAAGAACCAAATAAATCGGCACCCATACCTGCAACGTCACCAACGTTGTCACCAACGTTATCTGCAATAGTTGCAGGGTTACGAGGATCATCTTCAGGAATACCAGCTTCAACTTTACCTACTAAATCTGCTCCAACGTCTGCAGCTTTGGTATAAATACCACCACCAACACGCGCAAATAAAGCAATAGATTCAGCACCTAAAGAAAATCCAGTTAAAATTTCTATGGTACGTAACATACCTTCTGCATCACCATCAGGTGAGAAGTAATGTTTTAAAATTAAAAATAGTCCGCCTAAACCTAAAACAGCTAAACCAGATACACCCATTCCCATTACAGATCCACCTGTAAAAGAAACTTTAAGAGCACGTGATAAACTTGTTTTAGCAGCTTCTGCAGTACGAACGTTTGCTTTAGTGGCAACCTTCATACCAATGTAACCAGCAGTTGCACTAAACACTGCACCAATTATAAAAGAGATAGCAATACTCCAATGGCTACTTTCATTAGAATTTGCCATGAAACCTAATAATAAGGCTACTATCACAACAAAATAAGCTAGAATCTTCCACTCTGCTTTTAAGAATGCCATAGCACCTTCAGCAATGTAGTCACTAATTTCTTTCATTCTTGGGTTACCCGCATCTTGCTTAGATACCCATAAAAATTTAACGAGTGTGTAAAGGAGACCTATAAGTCCCATCGCCGGAACGGCATAAAACAACATGTTGTTCATAATCGATTGGATCTAGTAAAAAATTAGATTTTAAAAGTCTGCAAAAATAAGGGTAATTGGCTAAAAATCACCCAAATTGGCCCCTGTTTGTATAAGTTTTTGGTTCAAATGCTTAACTATTCGGCCACTGAGGTTGTATCGGAACCAGCCAAAAAGGAAGCAGCTATGTTCTTGGCTTTGTATATATTACGATTAAATCTATTTCCTAATACGATAATAGTGGCCGTATCCTTAATAAAACGGCTAAAAACCGAATTATTACCATGCCACCAACCATTATGGTAAATGATTTTTTGATCTGGCTGGTTCAGCATTCGCCATCCCAAACCATAATTATGTATCGAAGGCCGATCATTGCTACCTGGTAAAAAGGCCAATTGCAAGGTAGTTTGACTGATGTAACTGCCTTGATAGAGGGCTTTATCCCACAATAAAAGGTCACGAACGGTACTATATATATTTTTATCGCCATATATACAGTCAAATTTTTCAAGTAAATATGGACGGTTGTTGGGATAATATGACGGTTGATAACGAGCTACGTCCTTTTGCGCAAAAACATAACTATGCTCCATACCTAGTGGGGCAAATATGTTTTCTTTTAAATAAGTAGGGTAGTCTTTCCCAGATAATTTTTCTATAATAAGGGCAAGGAGGGCGAAATTGGTATTGGAATAACTAAAGGCCCTGTTGGCACCAAAAACAACAGCGGGTTTATATTTGATCATAAAATCAAGCATATCCTGATTGTTCACAAGACCCGGCTTTACAACAACTGGTAATTTGATTGTACGGTATTTTTTGATCCACCTGCCTTTTTTGCCTTTTACTTTATAGGCCTGCACCTGTTTATCCACCATAAAATAGGCATAATTATTTAAACCACTTCGGTGGTTTAGAAGCATTCGAACCGTAATATCTGCATAGGGGAAACCAGGTAAATAGTTGTCTACTGTTTTTTCTAAATCAATTTTTCCTTCCTCCCATAACTTTAAAATAGCCATGGCAGTAAAGGTTTTAGAGGTAGAAGCGATATGAAAAGGGGTAGTAGGGGTGATGGGGGTTTTAGACTTTACATCATACAATCCCTGATAATCTTCAAATAAGATTTCGCCATTTTTAGCCACTAAAATTGAACCGCTAAAGCCTCTCTTACCCAGTATATTTTGGTAAGCCTCTCTTATTTTGCCAGCATACAATTCTTTAGTGGTAGGATCTATCACCGAAAAAATATAGGGCTTTGATGGGATTGGCTTTGGCTTTGCACCACAGGCTATTAAAACAAAGAATAAACAAAAAGCATTTAAGTATTTAGCAACCATATGTTAGTTTTCTAGTGATGCTAAAATATTACATAAAAGCATTCGGGAGGCAAAAGTGAATAACTGTTGAGCAAACCAAACTTTCTACACACAATTGCTTAAATTTGCAAACATGAGCAAGCAAGCATTAACCAGTTTCCCCAAAGAGAAAATTAATATTTTATTTCTTGAAAATATTAGTGAAAAAGCTGTCCAACAATTTAAACAAAATGGATATGCCAATGTTAAAAAAATTGCTGGTGCACTTAGTGAAGAGGAATTGATAAAAGAAATTAAAGACGTCCATTTAATAGGCATACGTTCAAAAACACAAATTACCCCCAAGGTTTTAGCAGCAGCGAAAAAATTACAAGCCATTGGATGTTTTTGTATTGGTGTCAATCAAGTTGATATTAAAGCGGCTTCCAAAAAAGGTGTCGTTGTTTTTAACGCACCTTACAGTAATACAAGAAGTGTTGCCGAACTGGTGATAGGAATTTCTGCAATGCTCATCCGAAGAATTACAGATAAAAACATCGCTGCGCATAAAGGTATTTGGATGAAAGAAGCGAAAGGAAGTTTTGAATTACGCGGAAAAACATTAGGTCTTGTAGGCTAT
>CAMAQW010000112.1 GCA_945860335.1 Sediminibacterium ginsengisoli
AAATAATTTTACTTGGACTGCTGTGTATGCTTCTGCTGATAAGCCTGATACTGCTTCAAATGCAGGAGGCCGCGGCCGTATGGGCGCTGGTGGATTTGGCGGCGGCGCTGGTGCTGCTGCTGGCAAAATGGGAAAAGTTACTTTTCCGATGATGGGCTTTGGTGTAGATTCTCTAGCAAACAACGCGCAGGCTTATCTAATTAAAAATGCAACTGTTTGGACTTCAGAAAAAGAAGGCATTTTACAACAAACAGACGTCCTAGTTAAAAACGGTAAGATTGCTAAAGTGGGCAAAAACCTATCGGACGCAAATGCAAAAGTTATTGATGGTACCGGTAAACACGTAACAGCAGGTATTATTGATGAGCACTCACATATTGCATCTGCTTCTACCAATGAAGGTGGACAAAGCGTAACTTCTGAAGTACGTATTCAAGACAATATCAATCCAGACGATATCGATATTTACCGTCAATTAAGTGGTGGTGTTACAACTTCTCACATTTTACACGGTTCTGCAAATACCATTGGTGGTCAAACGCAGTTAATCAAATTAAGATGGGGTGCAGACGATGCGGGCCTTCTATTTAAAGGTGCCGATCCATTCATCAAATTTGCATTAGGAGAAAACGTAAAACGTACTTCTTCTTCACAAGGTAACAACCGTTACCCAGATACTAGAATGGGCGTAGAACAAGTGTTAAACGATGCGTTTGCAAGGGCAAAAGCATACGAAGCAGCACTTGCACAAAACCCAGCTACTAGACGCGATCTAGAATTAGATGCGCTTGTAGAAATCATGAACAAAAAACGTTTCATTACTTGTCACTCTTATGTGCAAAGTGAAATTACAGCAACTATGCGTGTTGCAGAAAAATATGGTTTCAAAATCAACACATTCACGCACATTTTAGAAGGTTATAAAGTAGCCGATAAAATGAAAGCACATGGTGTAGCCGCATCAACGTTTTCTGATTGGTGGGCATACAAAGTAGAGGTTACAGATGCCATCCCTTACAACGCTGCTATTATGACAAAAGTGGGTTTAAATGTTGCGATCAATTCTGATGATGCAGAAATGGCGCGCCGCTTAAATCAAGAAGCTGCAAAGAGTGTAAAATATGGTGGCCTATCAGAAGAGGAAGCCCTTAAAATGGTGACCATCAACCCAGCTAAAATGTTGCACGTTGATAGCAAGGTAGGAAGTATTAAAGCAGGTAAAGATGCTGACCTTGTAGTATGGAGCGATAATCCATTAAGTATTTATGCGAAAGCAGAAAAAACAATGGTGGATGGTATCGTTTATTTTGACCGCGAAAAAGATGCACAAATGCGCAAGCAAGTGCAAGCAGAACGTAGCCGTCTAGTGGCTAAAATGGCGGGCGAAAAAAGAGCGGGAAGACCAACCGTACCAGCGGCTCCAAGCTTTAAGGAAGTACATATTTGCAACGACCACTCACACAAATTAGGGATGCTTGAAATAGAAGCTGACGAATTAGAAGCAACCCAAAACGATAATAAATAAATTGTAGCGACATGAAAAAAATAATAGTTACACTTGGCGCGCTCGTATCATTCACTGCGGCAGTATTTGCACAAGATGATGTTTACCCAGCCGCAAAACAAAGTAAAAAAACAGCCATTGTGGGTGCCACTGTGCACGTAGGCAATGGACAGGTAATAGAAAACGGAACCGTTGTATTTGACAATGGAAAAATTGTGTATTCTGGTGACGCAGCCGCTGCGCCAAAAGCAGAAAATACCATTGATGCAAAAGGCAAGCAGGTATATCCTGGCTTAATTTTACCATCTTCTAATTTAGGTTTACAAGAAATCACTGGCGTTAGAGGAAGCACCGATATCAACGAGATTGGTGAGTTTAACCCAAGCGTACGCAGCATTGCAGCGTATAAAGCAGAGTCGATTGTTGTAAATACCCTAAGACTTAATGGTATTTTACTTGCACACACCGTGCCAGGTGGTCAGCTCATTGCTGGTCAATCATCTGTGGTACAATTAGATGCATGGAACTACGAAGACGCAGCTTATAAAACAGACATGGGTATGCATTTTTATATGCCTAGCTTGTTATCAAGAGGTGGTGGACGTGGTTTTGGACGAGGCTTTGGCGGCGCTCCAGCTGGCGATCCCATCAAAGAGGCACTAGATAAAATTGAAAGTGTAAAAGCCATTTTTAGAGAAGCAAAAGCCTATCATCAAAAAGGTGCCGACAAACAAATCAATTTAAAACTAGAAGCAACCAAAGGTTTATTTAACCACACACAAAAATTATTTGTGCATTGCGATCAGGTAAAACAAATGATTGTAGCGATTGATTTTGTAAAAGAATTTGGTTTTGATGTAGTACTTGTAGGTGCGAGCGAAAGCTGGCAAATTGCTGATTTATTAAAAGCCAATAACATTGCTGTTATCTTAACGCAAGAACATAGTTTACCTACCACCGATGATGATGATATTGATCAGCCTTATAAAGCAGCAAGCGCTTTGCAAAAAGCGGGCGTGTTATTTTGTTTAAATGACGACGATCCTCAAAACCGTGGTAGAAACCTTATGTTTAACGCTGGAACCGCTGCTGCATATGGTTTAGGTAAAGAAGGCGCTCTTCAAGCCATTACCTTAAATGCTGCAAAAATTTTAGGTGTAGATGATAAAACAGGTACCCTCGAAGTAGGTAAAGACGCTAATATTGTTATCAGCGAAGGCGATATTTTAGATATGAAATCTAGTATTGTTACAGATGCATTTATACAAGGACGTGCGGTTGCTATTACAAGCAAACACAAGCAGTTGTATGACCGTTACAAACATAAATACGACATTAAATAAAGCACTTAATACCTTATCAAAACCCCGGCAAATCGCCGGGGTTTTTTGTAACTTTACGCCATGGCTAAAAAACTTTTTTTGTTGGATGCGCTCGCCCTTATTTATAGAGCGTATTATGGACTCATCAGAAACCCGCGCATTACTTCTAAGGGCAAAAACACCAACGCTCAATTTGGTTTTACCAATACCTTAATAGATTTAATCAACAAAGAAAAGCCAACACATATTGCCGTGTGTTTTGATACGCACGCACCCACCGAGCGCCACACCGATTTTACGGAATACAAAGCCAATAGACAAGAAGCCCCCGAAGATTTAATTGAATCTATTCCTGAAATTCAGCGCATCATTAGGGCGTTTAATATTCCGGTTATGGAGCTTGATGGTTATGAGGCCGATGACGTTATTGGTACCCTTGCTTGGCAGGCCGCCGATAAAGGTTACGAAGTATACATGGTAACGCCCGACAAAGACTATGGGCAGCTATTAATTCATCCAGGTGTATATATGTACAAGCCTCCCTTTATGGGCAACGCCGCAGAAATTTTAGACGCACAAAAAATTTGTGAAAAGTGGGATATCGCCCGCGTAGAGCAGGTGGTAGATATGTTAGGGTTAATGGGTGACGCCGTTGATAATATTCCGGGCATTATGGGTGTGGGAGAAAAAACCGCAGCCAAACTTTTAAAAGAATACGACACGCTCGAAAATGTATTGGCAAATGCACATAACATCAAAGGTGCCATGGGCGAAAAAATCAGAAAAGGTGTAGACGACGCGATTATGAGCAAAAAGCTCGCAAAAATTATTACCGATGTGCCTGTTGAATTTCATGAAGAAGATTTTGCACTTTCTCCTATTAATAAAGAAGCACTCGCCGAAATATTTGTTGAACTAGAATTTAAAACACTTGGCAAGAGAATTTTAGGCGATGATTTTAACGCCTACATGCCAGCACCAGAAGGGGTTCAAACAGATTTGTTTGGCAATGAAGTAGCGGCGCCGATTAAAAAAATCAGCTCGGCAAATGTAGGCGCAAACGATGCGTCTAGTGCCGGTTCTATGGAAGCCGCAGAAGCAGTGGGTAACGCCGGACAGGAAGCAGAACAGCGTGGACTTGTTGCAGATAAAAATATTAGCAACACGGTGCACGAATATATTTGTGTAGAAGGCGAAATAGCGCTTGTGGCGTTAGCAGAAAAATTAGCAAGTGCAAAAGAAATTTGTTTTGATACAGAAACCACGGGCACCGATGCCAACAATGTAGAACTTGTAGGTTTTAGTTTTTCAGAAAAAGCGGGTCAAGGTTATTATATTCCTTGCCCACCTGATGAAGCGGGCATTAAAAAAACACTTTCTTATTTTGAAAAAGTTTTTTCTAATCCAACACTTGTTTTAATTGGACAAAACATAAAATACGATTTACTGGTTTTAAAATGGTACGGTGTTGTTCCGGCCACACAAATTTTTGATACCATGCTCGCGCATTATGTAATTGAGCCAGAAGGCAGGCGCAGTATGGATTTACTGAGTGCACAATTTTTAGGATACGAGCCCGTACACATCGAAGCCCTCATTGGTAAAAAAGGAAAAAACCAAGGCACCATGCGTGATGTGGCGGTCGAGCAACTTACGCAGTATGCCGCAGAAGACGCAGATATTACACTTCAGTTAAAACATGTTTTTGTTCCTTTGTTAAAAGAAAAAGAAGTTGAGCGTGTTTTTGAAAGTGTAGAAAATCCACTTGTACGCGTACTCACTGATATGGAATTTGAAGGCGTAAAAATTGACAATAACTTTTTAAACGAATACAGTAAACTTTTAGAAGTAGACGCCAAGCAGTTTGAAGAAAACGTGTATGCACAAGCGGGCGTTCGTTTTAACCTTGCTTCACCAAAGCAATTGGGCGAAGTTTTATTTGATAAATTAAAACTGGATCCAAAAGCTAAAAAAACAAAAACGGGTCAGTACGCAACTGGCGAAGACGTGCTTGTAAAACTATCCAATCAACATAAAATTGTAGACGACATTTTAGGATTTAGAGAGCTTACAAAACTCAAGTCAACGTATGTAGATGCGCTTCCGCTCATGATCAATCCTAAAACCGGACGCGTGCATACTAGTTATGCGCAGGCGGTGGCCGTAACGGGTCGTTTAAGTAGTACCAACCCTAACCTTCAAAATATTCCTATCCGAACAGCGCGCGGTAGAGAAATTAGAAAAGCGTTTATTCCGCGTGAACCTGGTCGAATTCTTATGAGTGCCGACTATTCTCAAATAGAACTTCGCATTGTAGCTGCCATTAGTGCCGATCCAAATATGTGTGCTGCTTTTAAAGCAGGCATTGATATCCATACCGCTACCGCTGCTAAAGTATACGGCGTTGATGTGGCTGATGTAACCAAAGAAATGCGCTACAAAGCCAAGAGTGTCAATTTTGGAATCATTTACGGACAAGGCGCCTTTGGGCTTGCCGATAATTTGGGTATTTCCAGAACAGAGGCCAAAGAAATCATTGACAACTATAAAAAGGAGTTTCCAAATATTCAGGAGTACATGGATTTGCAGGTGGCACTTGCCAAAGAAAAGGGTTATGTAGAAACCCTGATGGGCCGCAAGCGTTGGTTAAAGGACATTAATAGTAGCAATTTTACGGTGCGCGGTTTTGCGGAGCGTAACGCCATCAACTCTCCTATTCAGGGCACTGCCGCCGATATGATTAAGTTAGCCATGATAAAAGTGCACGCACAAATGGGTTCCGGAAACTGGCAGTCTAAAATGATTTTACAAGTACACGATGAACTTGTGTTTGACGCAGTCCCGGAAGAGGCGGATGCATTAGAAAACTTAATAATAGAGTGTATGACAACCGCTTTACCTTTGCCAAACGGCGTACCGGTAGAAGCAGAAGTAGGACGCGGTAATAACTGGTTAGAAGCACATTAAAAAACCAAGATGGAGCAGTTACTTTCTTTGCGCTGGGATATTGTACCAGAGGCATTTATAAAAATTGGATCTCGCTATTTTTTGGCGGCATCGGT
>CAMAQW010000113.1 GCA_945860335.1 Sediminibacterium ginsengisoli
CCACAGTTAAAGTTCCATAAGATGGGGTAGTACCGCCTTCATTTGGATTTTCACAAAGCTCTAAACGGTTGGCACCAGCAGCTTCTGCAGCTATTGCAGATTCGATATTAAAAACAGCAACTTCAAGCATGGTTACAAAATTTGATTTCGAATAATTAAAGAATGTGTTTACCGTCCACTAAAATATTAGAATCATCAGCGGTACAAACTGCAAAGTTGAAACCTTTTTGAATACAGTATCCACCATATTCACCACGCTTATTAATAGCAATAAATCCAACCTGAATATCACGCGCTTTATCACCTTTAATTTTTATAATTCGCTCAACCGCTTTCTTACAAGCCTGCTCTGGAGAATTACCCATACGCATCAGTTCAACTACTAAATGCGATCCACAAATTCGAATTACATCTTCGCCCTGACCCGTTGCAGTGGCGGCACCAACTTCATTGTCTACAAATAAACCGGCGCCAATAATAGGAGAATCACCTAGGCGTCCTCGCATTTTAAAACCCTGCCCAGATGTTGTACAACTGCCACTTAAATTACCATTGGCATCTAATGCTACCATACCAATGGTATCATGGTTCCAGTTGCCATTTTCTAATTTTTTAGGCGAAAAGGCTGTTTGAGATTTTAAATTGTTACCCGAGTTCTCGATATTGATAACAGGCTTGTATTCACTTTTTTCGAGCCATTTTTTATACGAACGTTCTGCGTCGGGAGATAATTTTTCAGATTCTAATGGAAATCCTTCGGCTACAGCAAATTGTTGCGCACCAGAACCAACGAGCATTACATGGGGCGTTTTTTCCATAACACGTCTAGCCACAGATATCGGATGCTTGATGCGCTCTAAAAATGCTACCGAACCACAATTCGCAAATTCATCCATAATACAAGCGTCGAGGGTAACGAAACCGTCTCTGTCCGGATTGGCTCCAAGACCCACACAACAGTTTTGGCTGTTTTCGGTAACCATAACACCTTGTTCAACAGCATCAATAGCACGGCCACCATTTTTTAAAACCGCCCAAGCCGCTTTATTGGCATGTAAACCTTCGGCCCAAGTAGAAATTACAATGGGCTTTTTACCAGCCGGATTATGGGTCTTACTGGAAAAACTAGAAAATGTGATGGCCGATAAACCAAGTGAACTGAGTTCTAAAAATTTGCGTCTTTGTAACATGAGGGTTAATTGTGTTAGGGTATAATGAGATTCAAATATAACCAATATAGACCCATATTTGATTAGCCAATGATTCGTCAATATTGACAGCCAAACCCTTATTTAGATCTAATATTTTATCCTATAATTAATATTATGTTAAATAGATGTTTTTTACAAACAAAGCTTCTAGTCTACAACTGCCTAATTAAATGCCTTAATATTGCGCATGCATATTTTGATTGTCAACAATACTTCTATCCCGGTTCAGAAATACGGTGGAACCGAAAGAGTTATTTGGTGGCTGGGCAAAGCGCTTGTTCAGGATGGTCATCAGGTTTCATATTTAGTAGCGCCAGGTTCTAGTTGTGAATTTGCAAATGTGTATACGTACAAAGAATCGGTACCATTTAATACACTAATTCCTGAAGGCATTGATGTGGTGCATTTAAACCACCATGTAAACGAAATTCCAAATATTCCTTATATACAAACCATGCATGGCAACCTTAATCATACCATGGAATTAGATCAAAACACAGTATTTGTCTCTAAAAATCATGCGGCTCGGTTTGGATCAGACTCTTATGTTCACAATGGTATTGACCCCATGGATTATGGTTTGCCTATCTTAAAAACAGAAACAGTCAAAAACTACTTTCACTTTTTAGGCGACGCTGCTTGGCGTGTAAAAAATGTTAAGGGAGCTATCCAAATAACAAAATTAGCCCAGCAAAAATTAAGGGTTGTTGGTGGTGTTCGTTTTAATTTTAATCAGGGCATTCGTTTAAGCTTTGATACCCATGTTAGATTTGATGGCATGCAAGGCGGCGCAGAAAAAAATGAGATTATTAAATACTCAAAGGGTCTCATATTTCCGGTGCGCTGGCATGAACCCTTTGGACTGGCTCTTATCGAGAGTTTATATTTTGGTTGTCCAGTGTTTGGCACCCCCTATGGTTCACTTCCAGAAATCGTTATACCCGAGGTTGGGTATTTAACAACAACAGCATCAGGGTTAGCTGATGCTGTTGCATGTGTAAATGATTTTAATAGAAAACATTGTCACGAATATGTGATGGATAACTTTACACATATTCAAATGTCGGCGTCTTATTTACGCCTCTATGAAAAAGTATTGAATGGTGAAAAATTAAACCCAAAGGCCCCTATCATTCAATCCATACAATCCGATAAATTTTTACCGTTTAACTAAATATTAAATTAGTTGCCAAACGAATTTTGTAAGGCATCAAACTCTTTGTATTTAGCTTCGTACATATCAAATTTTTGCGGATCCTTACCTCTAAATTTATTTCTTTTAACCTCGTACAAATTAGTAAGGTAACGCGCACAGTTGTTTAATAAGTTATTGTCTCTTTTAGAACGATCTGTTTTGTCTTTTAATGCTAAATAAGCTTTTTCTAGTGCATCAATTGAAATATCAATATTTTTTTGAACTTCAACATCAATGCTTGCATTGAGCTGTTTTAATGGAGCCTGCGCGGCAGCTAACTTATCAGCTGATGCTTTATTAACAGCGGCTTTAGCTTGAGGTGTTTTTGCAGCCGCTTTTTTAGCAGCAAACTCCTCTTCGTTTGCAGTACTAATAGCACGAAGTGCTCTAATGTTTGCACTCACCTGATCGTCATATTCACCAAAAATATTGTAATAAATGACACCCACGTTAAAAATGGCTGCAGCATTTGCATTGTTTAATTGGAATGCTTTTTTAAATGCATCGGCAGCTTTAAGCGTGTATTTAACTTGTGTTGCACTGTCTAAATCTTTCTCTTTGTTTTTAACATTTACAAACAAATCACCAAACTGTAAATATTTTTTATCGGTTAATTTTCCAGCAGCATCTTCTGTATCATACAAAGAAGTTTTTTTAGCTAAATCATAATTGGTGTCAATAAAATCAACTTCATAATCATCCCATACCTCTTTAGGGTATACTTCTTTACCTAAAGCTAGGTATTTGAAAAATGAAGCTTCGTTATTAATTTTAGTATAATGTTGAACTAGAAAACGATATAAATCTAAATAGATCGCTTCGTTTACTTTACTATCTGCTAGTCGGCCATAAAATTTGGCAGCATCATCCATTTTATTGGCATTCTGATATGCATAACCAGCATATAAAAGAGCTGTTGTGTCCATTGTTAATGTTGGAGAAGCAGCCCATTTATTTTGAATAATAACATCGATGTACTTAATAGCTTTAACAAAATTTTCGGCAGCAGCTACCCAATTTTTCTCATTAAAAACGTTTACTCCAGATTGAAAATAAGTAGCATACATATCAAAGTATGGTTCTACCCCACCCAACTCTTTTATTTTAGCAAAACCTGCATCCAATGATGCATATTTTTCTAAAGCAGAAGCAGCTACTTCACTAGAATTAGGATATTTTGCACGTAACGCAGCGTCTTTAAAAAGTGCAGCATAGATTTTAGCCTGATAATAATAAAATTCGGCTTTGTCTTTTGCTTTAGGATCATTGGCAAGTTTATCTACTTCGGTTTTTGCATCTTCCCATTTCAAAATACCAACAGCAATTTTTACCTTTTTGAAGTCTTGTGCACTCACGCAATTGGCAGCAATTGCAAGGATAAGCACTAATAAAATCTTCTTCATAACTGGAGTTTTATTAAATTATAAATTAATTAGTAATTGTATTATCAGATTCACCCTGAACATCTGTAGCAGCGTCATCAGAAGCACTAGCTTGCGAATCAGCATCCGGTGTAGTAGTTTCAACACCTTCAGCTCCCTCAATTGTTACTTCAACATCATCTTCAGACTCTTCAATTTGAGAAATAGCAGCAATTTCATCACCTTCATCAATTCTGATGAGTTTAACACCTTGCGTTGCTCTTCCCGCCTCTCTAATATCTTGAATTCCGGTACGTATGGTTACACCCGATTTACAAGTGATGATTAAGTCTTCTTTTTCGGTTACATATAAAATACCTACAAGACTACCGGTTTTATCGGTAACGTTAATGGTTTTTACACCCTTACCGCCCCTATTGGTAATACGGTACTCATCAATTGGGGTACGCTTACCATAACCTTTTTCACTTACCACTAATATAGTACGGGTAGCGTCTTCTTTGTTTACACAAATCATACCTACTACTTCGTCCTTTTCGTCGTCAACTTCGATACCCGTTACACCAATGGCACCACGTCCGGTAGCACGTACTTTAACTTCTTCGAAACGAATGGCACGTCCAGATTTTAAAGCCAACATAATTTCTGATTCACCATCTGTCATGCGTGCTTCTAGTAATTCATCACCTTCATTAATGGTAATTGCATTAACGCCATTAGCTCTTGGTCTACTAAAATCTTCTAGAGAAGTTTTTTTGATGATACCTTTTTTGGTACACAAAATGATGTAATGATTTTGAACAAAATCTTTATCCGCTAATTTTTTAACCTCAATAATAGCCTTTACTTTATCGTCTGGCGGAATTTGAATTAAATTTTGAATAGCACGTCCTTTGGATTGTTTTTCACCTTCAGGAATTTCATATACACGTAGCCAGAAACATCTACCCTTTTCGGTAAAAAACATCATGGTGTCGTGTGTAGAAGCCACAAATAAATGCTCTACATAATCTTCTTCTCGGGTTTTAGAACCTACAGCTCCTCTACCACCTCGTCTTTGTTGACGGTACTCGGTAGCAGAAGTACGCTTGATATAACCTAAATGAGAAATGGTGATCACCACGTCTTCATCTTCAATTAAATCTTCGATGCGCATTTCATCTGCGAGGTATTGTATTTCACTTTTACGCGCATCACCAAACTTTTCTTTTACTTCTAGTAATTCAGTTCTGATAAGCGCATAACGTAAATCTTCGGAACCAAGTAATGCTTTAAGATCTTTGATGGTGTTAATTAAACCATTGAATTCTTCAATGATTTTATCACGCTCCATACCCGTTAAACGTTGTAAACGAAGTTCTAATATTGCTTTAGCTTGTGCTTCAGATAAGCCGTTTTCTTGTTTGTATAATTCCCTGGTTACTTCATCAAACATTTCTTGCTTGAGCATCCAGCGTTCTTCTTTACTACGCGCAATTAAAGTGTCTTTTGCTTCATCTGGTGTGCGGCTCGCTCTAATAAGTGCAATGACTTCATCCAAATGATCCAGCGCTTTTAAATAGCCTTCTAAAATGTGTGCACGCTCTTCTGCTTTTTTAAGTTCAAATTTAGCGCGGCGAATCACCACATCCATTCTAAACTCAATGAACTCAACAATTAAATCGCGGAGGTTCATGATTTTAGGTTTGCCCTTTGTTAAGGCAACGTTGTTGATACCGTAACTTGTTTGTAGTTCAGTAAATTTATAAAGTTGATTGATAACAACCTGTGCTACTGCATCTCGTTTTAAATCGAGAACAATACGTGTTCCTTCACGCTTGTTACTTTCATTGTTAACGTTAGAAATACCTTCGATGGATTTATCGTTAACGAGTTGACCAATACGGTCCGTTAAATTATCGCGGTTTACTTGATAAGGAACTTCTGTAATAACGATTTGCTCACGACCACTTTGTTTGGTGTCTACCTGACATTTACCACGGAGCACAACTCTACCTCTACCAGTAAGCAAACCTTGTCTAACACCTTCCATACCAAATATTACACCACC
>CAMAQW010000114.1 GCA_945860335.1 Sediminibacterium ginsengisoli
ATGTTAAGCTGGAGCTTTGGCACCATTTTTATTGCACGTAATAAAATGGATATGAATCCGTACTATGCAACTGGATGGCAAATGTTTTTAAGTTGTTTTTTCTTAGGTGCTTTTGCGGTGGCTTCCGGTAAATCTATTCCAATTCAAGAAATAACGTTTACCGTTTGGATGGTGATTGCTTATTTAATTGTAGCTAGCTCGATTATTGCTTTTGCAGCATTTATTTATACCATGAAATATTTGCCGCCAGCCATTGCATCGCTGTATGCCTACATCAATCCGATTGTGGCTACTATTGTTGGCGCGTATATTGTAAATGAAAAACTCAGTCTCCCAATTTTTATAGGTTCCTTTGTTACACTTACTGGCGTTTACCTCGTAAATAGGTCTATGAAAAAGCAACACCAAGAAATTATTCCTGTTACGGACGCGGACGGGATGTAGTTTTTTCCTTCCACATTTCATTGAATGTTTTTGGCGTAAAGTCAAGTTCAGAGCGGTGTACGGCCCATCCTTTAAATACTTTATTGACCACCCAGTTTTTCATTTTGCCATTACCCATATTCATCATGGGTCTATTTAAACTGGCTACCATCCAAGCCTTCCAAGCAACGCGCTCTGCTAGTGTACTAGTGCCCTGCGTTACCGCTTCATGTCGGTTATCTAATAAGAGTTCATGTAAATTAATACGCATCGGGCAAACCTCGGTACAATTGCCGCACAAAGAAGATGCATTACTTAGGTGTTTATATTCATCTACACCACTTAAATACGGTGTAATAACTTTACCAATAGGACCACTGTATGTTGTTTCGTAAGAGTGACCACCAATATTTTTGTACACTGGACAAGCGTTTAAACATGCGCCACATCTAATGCAATAAAGTGCTTCACGCGCTGTAGGGTTAGCGAGCAAATTGGTACGACCGTTGTCTAATAAAATCACAAACATTTCTTCGGGACCGTCTGATTCACCAGCCTGCTTAGGACCCGTTAAAATAGAATTGTATACCGTTACTTTTTGACCCGTGCCATAAGTGGCAAGCAGTGGCCAAAAAAGTGGAAGATCATGCATTGAAGGAATAATTTTTTCGATGCCTACTACTGCAATATGTGTTTTAGGCCAGGCGCAACTTAAGCGGCCATTGCCTTCATTTTCGGTAATAGCAATACCGCCAACATCTGCAATTAAAAAATTAGCGCCCGTTACACCCACCTGAGCTTCCGTGTATTTTTCACGAAGCTTGATACGTGCAACCTGGGTTAATTCTTCGGGCGTTAAATCTGGTTTTGTACCTAGCTTTTTCGCGAAAAGTTTTGCAACGTCTTCTTTGCTTTTATGCATTGCTGGTGTTACAATATGATACGGCGGTTCTCCATCTAATTGCTGAATGTATTCTCCTAAATCTGTTTCTACGCTCTCAATACCACTCGCCTCCAAAAAATCATTCAAATGAATTTCTTCGGTAACCATGCTCTTACTTTTCACAAGCGTTTTGCAATTTCGTTCTTTGCAAATTTTTCCAATTGCTTCCTGTGCTTCTGCCGTATCATTGGCCCAGATAACAGTAGCGCCTCTTGCCGTAATTTTTTGTTCAAACTCCAATAGGTATTTATCTAAATTTTCAATGGCATCCCATTTAATATTTTTTGCACGTTCCCGTGTAATATTAACATCGGTAAATTGTGATTTACCAATAGGTACAACAGCGTTGTATTTAGAAATATTGAAATTGATTTTTCTACGGTGCTCTAAATCGGCAGCCTTAATAGTACTCTTTGCTATAAATGATGCAGCTGTTTCAGACATGCTTATTTTTTTTGACTTTTTTGATGAAGCGCCGTTGCTTCTAATGCTTCGTAAAATTCGGTTCCGTATTTACGGATCAATGATTCTTTTAAAAATTGATACACCGGTACTTTTAATTTTTTACCCAGGCTGCAAGCTGCACTGCACAAATCTTCACGGGGTTCATAATTCACATATTCCATATCCGGATCGCGCTTGCTCTTTTTTGTTTTAACTGGAAACAAATGACAACTAAGTGGCTTTTTCCAATCTAACTTGCCATCGTTGTACGCCTGTTCAATACCACATAAGATGGTACCTGTTTTATCTTTGATACCGTATGCACAAATACCACCATTTATTGTTGGTGTAACCCAACCAAATTCACGGTCGTATAAATACTTGCCTTGCTTTTCTACCTCTTTGATCCCTTGAGGCGTCATATATGGTTTAATATCTTCGTAATGGGCATTTAATTTTTCGAGTTCCCATTTTTCCATGGGTGCGCCCGCATCACCATCTTCACAGCATCCGCCCTTGCATTTGCTTAAATCGCATACAAATTGCTCCTCTAGGAGCTCGTCCGAAACTAATTTGTTGTCTATAATTATCATAGCTATGCGAATATAATTAGTTTTTCCACCTAAAAGTGTTTACCAAATGCTTCAGATCCGTTTTAATAAAATCATTGACAATACCCAAAGAATCGGCATTGGGTGTGGCGTCAAAATACAGAGCACCTCTTAAAAAATGCTTGGTAGAGTCCGTTAAAAAAAACTGATTGGATGTAGCAGCGTCACCCCCAACTGTAAAAAATAGGCCACTCACCCCATTTGGCGTATGCACCAGTGAATCATCTATAGAGTAGGCTTTAGCAGACTGTTTGCTCGTCATAAAAAAAGAGTGTTTCACCAGCGAGTCAAATTTATATTTTCCGATTTCTTTGTAACTCACATAAATACGGCCATTGAACGCCGGAAAATCTACATTGATCCACCAGGCATTTTCGGTGGCTTCGCCAAAAAAAGTAGAATCCTTAACTACCCTAGCATATACCGGGTATTCGAAAGCATACGGGTATCCTGGCTCGTCAAATAACTGGTATTTTTTTTCGGGAAAATTGATTTTGTAATAGCCAGTTGGTTTTGGTGTATACACACTATTACATGCCATAAAATATAAAGCGGCAAAACCAAAAAATAAAACAGATAACTTTATTTGCCTTGGCATGAAATAAAAATTAGATAGGGTACTGACGCTTAATAGAAACCTTAATTTTTTGAAGTCTATTTTTGGCCACTTCTAAAACTGTAAACTCAAAATCGCCAGAGGTTAAAATAGCAGCAGGCTTTGGAAAATCACCAGCCAGTTCAAGCACAAGACCCGCAAGTGAATCACTCTCTCCTTTTACCGCATCAAATGTTTCGGTGGGAAGGTCCATTACTTTGCACAAATCCTGAATCATCACTCGGCCTTCAAAAATATAATTGTTATCGTCAATTTTTTTATAGTCACTATCTTCTTCATCAAACTCGTCTTTGATTTCTCCAATAATTTCTTCCAAAATATCTTCGAGGGTAACAATACCGCTAGTGCCGCCAAATTCATCTACTACCACCGCAAAGTGTATTCTTTTGGACTGAAATTCTTTTAATAAATCTTCGATGGGTTTTTGTTCATGTACAAAATAAGGCGGCCTCAAAAGTTTATGCCAATTGTAGGTAGCGCTTTCATCTAAATGAGGCACCATGTCTTTGGTATGAATAATACCAACAACTTCGTCTAAATCTTCTTTGTATACTGGAATTCTTGAGTAGTTCACTTCGCGCACAAATGCAATGAGTTGATCAAAGCTAATTTCCTGATCCACACCGCTCACATCCATGCGGGTTTTCATAATTTGCTTAACCGTGATATTTCTGAACTTAACAATACTTTTTAAAATATTTTTTTCGTTTTCGGAAGCGGTTTCATTGGTTGTTAAATCAATGGCATGATCGAGCTCTTCGAGGCTATAAGCACTCGCCGATTTATTGGCAAGTTTTCTTTCGATAATATCAGAATATTTTACAAGTGGCTTAGCAAGTCCCATCACTAAATAAGAAATACCATACACGATGCCGCCAAAATCTTTTGCAAAACGAACATTGTTTTGCGTGGCCAAAACCTTGGGCATGATTTCACCAAATAGCACGAGTAAAAAAGTAACTGCAATTACCTTGATAACAAATTCGACCCATACGGCATTAAACTGTTCAAAATTGAACATATTGTCGATGAGTAAATTTGAAATGATAATGATGGAGATATTGATAAAACTATTGGCGATTAATAGCGACGCCAATAAAATTTTAGGCTGCTCAATGAGATCAACAATTCTTTTGTAGGCAGGTTGCTGTTTAGACTTTAAAACATTGATGTCTTTAAATGTTAATGAAAAGAAAGCAACTTCGGCGCCAGCTAGTACAAAAGATAAAAACAAGAGTACAACCAAAATAAGTACCAAAACAGTAGTGCCTTGAGGTTGAATAGCACCCAAAAGTGATGGGGCTGCAAATAAACGCATTACCAAATGATCATCCAAAGTGACAGTAAATTTAGTACCCAACAAAAATACCAATAATTCAGTTACATCGCACAGGCAAAGGAGGACTAAAGCGGGTTTACCAAACAAATTCTTCGCCTAAATACTGGTTGATCAATTTAGGGAAAGGAAGCTTTTTAATTTGGCTAATTTTTTGCCATTTTCCGGAGGTAATACTGCTTGGTTTTTTAGCTAAGGCTACACGAATAAACTGAGCCGTTATAATTTGATGGGTAAGCTGCTGTTTTATTTCAGGTGAGCGTTGCAGTAGCTTTATGGAAGAGGTTCCTAATTGCTCTTTTAGAAACTGTTGAACATTTGTTTCATTCCACAACATTTTTTTTTCGGCACCGAGTAAATAAAATTCGAATAAACCCTGCCAAATGTCTTTGTGTTTTCTTTCTGTGACCCAGATTTCATCTTGTACTTGAAGTAAAAAATAATAAAATCGACGCTCTTTTTTTACGAGCTGTTTTTCTTTAATAGGGAGCTGATTCACCTGCGCGGTTGCATGTGCAACACATGTTTTTTGTAATGGACAAAGAGTACAAGTTGGCGCCAATGGTTTACATACCGTGGCTCCAAAGTCCATAATAGCTTGATTGTAAAGGCCTGCATGTTTTTTATCAAGTAGTGCTGCCGCACGCGTTTCAAATATTTTTTTACCTGTGGTTGTATCGGTTGGCACATCAATTCCTTCATAGCGCGCAATGACTCTAAACACGTTTCCATCAAGTACCGCATGTGGCGCATTAAATGCAAATGATGCAATAGCAGCAGCCGTGTATGGCCCCACTCCTTTTAATGTTAACAGCGTTTCATAATCATTTGGAAATTTTCCATTAAACGTTTTCACAATTTCTTTTGCCGTTGCGAGTAAATTTCTGCAACGGTTATAATAACCAAGCCCTTCCCATAATTTAAAAACCGTTTGGTCTTTTGCTTTTGCTAAATCAAATACCGTTGGATACGTAGAAATAAATCTATTGTAATATGCAAGCCCCTGTTCTACACGGGTTTGTTGTAAAATAATTTCTGACAACCAAATTTTATAGGGGTCTTTTTCGCCTTTCCAAGGCATTTCTCTAGTATTATCTTTGGCATGCCAATGAAGGAGGGTACTGGTAAAATTCAATTTCATCTATTAAGAATGGGCAAAATCAGGGTTTTGAGGGGTAAAATGCCCGATTTTAAGTTATAAAGTTAATTTTTAGGGTGTATCTGGCCATATTTAGTTGGTAAAACGTATAAAAAAATTTAATTTTCTGTTAAATAAGTGAAATTTTAGCTTATTTTTAGAAACACATACCCTAAATTAATTTTGATACAATGAGAAAATCAGATCTCATCAACCAGATTTCAGACAAAACAGGCATTCCAAAAGTGGATGTACTTGTTACGCTTGAAACCATGTTTAAAGAGGTAAAAGAAAGTCTCTCTAACGGCCAAAACATATA
>CAMAQW010000115.1 GCA_945860335.1 Sediminibacterium ginsengisoli
ATATTGGTGGCCTGACTATAAGAAGGCATTTCAGGTTTTTCAATTAATTCCATATCGCAAAGTCCTAACTCCGCATCTTCTTCTAATTCATTTAACGATTCGCCAAACGAAGTTCTATAAGATTGTTGCACAGGGGCTACAGGTGCAGGCTGCGCTGTCATTGGATTTGGAGCGATATAGGCAACAGATGATGCAATACCTACTGCAATTGGTGCAACAGGAACCACCACTTCTTGCGGTGCAGTTTCTTGAACAGCAACTTCTTGCACATGCACTACTGGTGCTGCTGCTACCGTTTCTTCTGCATAAATATTGGTAGGCTTATTTAAAATAGTACCCGTAAATGCAGTTGCATTTGTTGCAGGTGCTGTAGGCGTATCGTTTACTGTAAACTGAAGTAAAGCTTCTGTTGCAGTAACTGGCGGAACAACAATTTCAGGTTCCACTTCTGGAAGTAGCACTTCTTCAGTAATTTCTGGACTGAGTTCGAACTGAAGCACAAAACGCTCTTCAACAACAGGCTCAACAATTTCTTGTGGAGCAACATAATCAACAACAGGCGCGCTATAAACTTCTTCTTCTACAACCGGTGCTGTAAAAGTTGGACGCATCATTAAAGGATCGTTTTGCTCAAGCGGTAAAGATTGTTGTACAAGCGCTTGCATAGAAGGAAGTTCCGCAACTTCCGCAATTGGAGCAACAACTGGAGCAGCAACCTCAACTACTGGAGACGCAACAGGCGCAGCAGCTTCGATAACAGGCGCTACTTCAACCACAGGCTCAACAAAAGTAATCACTGGAGCCTGAGCAGGTTGCTCAGTTTGAAGTGTCATTACAATTTTTTCTTCTTGAGGAACCGCTTTTGTACTCACTGGACTTTTTGCAAATGGATCTTTATGTTCGAATCCTGTTGCAACAAGTGTGATACCAATTTTTTTATCTAATGTATTATCATAACCCATACCTACAATTACATCGGTATCTTCACCGGCTTGCATACGTAAGTGGTTATTGATAATTTCTAATTCATCCATGGTGCACTCGTAATCACCCTCTGCACTATTGATATTAATTAAAATCCATTTTGCACCTTTGATATCGCTATCATTTAAAAGTGGAGATGCAATGGCTTCTTCGATAGCAAGTTGTGCTCTGTTTTCACCTTCCACTTCTGCTTTACCTAAAATGGCAACACCACCATTTTTCATTACCGTACAAACGTCTGCAAAGTCTACAATAATATGACCTCTACTATTAATAATATCGGTGATACATTTAGCAGCAGTAGCTAATACATTATCTGCTTTACCAAATGCTTCTTTCATTTTTAAATTACCGTATTGCATACGTAATTTATCGTTGCTAATTACTAGAAGTGTATCTACGTGCGGCTTTAACTGCTCAATACCTTCTTGTGCTTGTTGCAAACGACGTGGACCTTCAAATCCAAAAGGAGTTGTAACAATACCAACAGTTAAAATGCCTAAGTCTTTACAAATTTGAGCAATGATAGGGGCACCACCCGTACCAGTTCCACCTCCCATACCAACAGTTATAAAAGCCATCTTGGTATTCACTTCTAAAATGCGCTTGATTTCTTCAAGCGATTCTTCGGTGGCTAGTTTACCAACTTCTGGATTTGCACCCGCACCTAAACCTTGTGTAAGGTGTGGTCCTAACTGAATTTTATTGGGAATGCGACTTTGCTCAATCGCTTTAGCATCTGTATTACAAATAATGAAATCAACACCTTCAATATTTTGATCAAACATGAAGTTAACTGCGTTGCTTCCGCCTCCACCAACACCAAGTACTTTAATGATCGAGGATTTTTGTTTAGGAAGATCGAAGTGAATCATATAAACGAGTTTAGAAAGTTAGAATGAAATGGGTATCGTAAAAGGGTTCGTTTTTATTTATTTAAAAGTTCATCTTCCTCTTTAAATAAATCGATAAGGTTGTTTTTAAATTTCTCCCAAAATTTACCACGATCCTTACCGTTACCTCCAGTTCCTACTGGATCTGGTGTAACTACACCGCCAACTGGCTCTGCTATTGGCTCTGGCGTTACTGCTTTTAAAGCACGAGGCACTTCAACACGTTTAAATGTTTCAGTAAATTCTTTGTGCTTCATGTCATAATCAGCGTAACCTTTTAAGATAAGACCTAAACAAGTTGCATACATTGGCTTCTTGAGTTCATCTATATGATTGGGTGCTAAATGCTCATTTGGTAAACCAATTCTTGCATTTAACCCGGTTGTATATTCTGTTAATTGTATAAGGTGTTTTAATTGAGAACCACCACCTGTTAAAATGATACCACCATTTAATAAGCGGGTATCTAATCCTACTTGCTTAATATGATAGGTAACAAAATCTAAAATCTCACTCATGCGCGCTTGAATAATTTGTGCTAAATTTTTAACACTAATTTCTTTGGCAGGCATGCCCTTTAATCCAGGAATTGTGATGTATGCATTTGCTTGCGCCTCATCTGCAAGGGCGCTACCAAATTGAACTTTTAAAGCTTCTGCTTGGCTTTTTAATACACCAAGACCCATACGGATATCGTGTGTAATATTTTCGCCACCAAACGGAATTACTGCCGTATGCTTTAAAATACCATCATTAAAAACAGCTAAATCTGAAGTACCACCACCAATATCGAGGATTGCTACACCGGCTTCCATATCAATATCGCTCATAACAGCACTTGCAGACGCTAATGGTTGCAACACCAAATCTTTGGTGCTTAAACCACTTCTTTCTACCGCTCTGTTAATGTTACGGATGGCATTTCTATCTCCAGTAATGATATGAAAATTGGCACCTACTTTAACACCGTTGTACCCTACTGGATCTTTAATATTTTGGTTATTGTCTACATGGAAATCCTGCGGAATCACGTCAATGATTTGATCGCCTGCAGGAATAAATGTTTTACGCTGATTGTTAATCAAGAATTCAATTTCCGAGCGCATGATTTCTGTATCGGGGTCTTGTCTAACAATATCGCCACGTGTTTGCAAGCTCTTAATGTGATGCCCTGCAATACCCACATACACTTCACTTACTTCTAACTCGGGGTTACTTTCGTAGCAATTTACTAAAGCCTGCTGAATGGCTTTGATGGTTTGGTCAATGTTTAAAACCTGTCCGTGCTGAACGCCACTTGAATTGGCGCGTCCAAAACCTAGGATTTCTAATTTTCCAAACTCATTTTTACGGCCGGCGATGGCGGCAATCTTAGTAGTTCCAATGTCTAGACCTACAATGATCGGTGCTTCATTGTGATGCATAACGGTGTGTTTTAGTTGTTCGATTTTTTCGTTGTTTTAGAATTCTGTTTAGCCTTATTGTTTAACGGAGCTATTTTAGTTTTATTGTTAATGTTAATAACCGGTTTGAGAACTGCTTTTTGTTTCACAGTGTCAACAACTTTTGGAGCAGGTTTTGGAGCTGGTGCAACGGCAACATTGGCGGCAACTTTTGCGGCCATCGAATCTGCGGCAGCAGCTGCATCTAATGCAGGCTGGGCCATGAGTCCCTGAATTAAAAGGGCCGATTGTGCAGAGTCTATTTGTGCTTTTGCGGTACCCTGTTTGATGGCTACAACTTGGTCTTTATAACGGATGTCAATACGTTCATAATAACGCACCCCTTTTTGCATCCAAGCCTGCTTGTAAAAAGTTTGTAAGCGTAAAAACTTTTGCTCGAGATCGGTAGGTTTTCCGAGGGTAATAATATGATCGCCAATAACAGGAACGAGTTCAAAAATGGCCTGTGGTGTAATATCCACTTGAGCAATTTGCGCACTCCATAAAGAGTCGTTGTATAAAAACTTGCCTAGGGTAACCACTTCTTTTAACAACTGACTATCAGGTTTAGATAAAATGGGTCTATCCGATGGAAAGCCCGTAAACATTGGCACGCGGGCCACAACTTTTTCACTGAGTGGCAATCTTAGCCCTGTAGAATCTAGGTAAAAAGAGGCACCACCTGGTGTAAAAATGCGGGCTACCGGAATGCGCTCTTCAATTAACACATGTAGCACCTGCTTATTGGTATAATAAATTTCAGCTTTTTTTACCCAAGGATTTCCTGCCACCGTTTTTTCGATAGCACTTAAATTAAGTGATGACATTTGTGCGCCAATAATATGCCCACCCGCTTTAAGCATTTCTTTGATGTCTCTTTCATTGATAAAAAGCTGTGTTTCTTCTCCAGCAATTTGAATCTGAATATCTTTAACTGTTTTCTTATCCTTTTCCTGCCAGGCCATTACAAAAAACACCATGGTAGCAACACCCAGCATGATCCAGAGTGTTCGCATTAAAATCTTTTTCCAAGGTAGGTTTCGCATGGTCTTGTTTTTATAAATCGTTTTTGATGTTTCTGATAAGTACGTCAATATCTCCAGCTCCTGCCATCACTAATAATTTGGGTTGCTGTTTTTTTACCCAGTCACTTACTGCTTCTTTTTCAAGCAATACCACATTTTTATGAGTCATTTTGTGGGCAATCATTTCTGAAGTAACACCTGGTATGGGTAGTTCACGTGCTGGATAAATGGGAAGTAACACCACTTCATCGGCCGCGCTTAAACTATCTGCAAATCCATCACACAAATCCTGTGTACGGCTATATAAATGCGGCTGAAATACAAGGGTTAATTTTTGATTCGAATACAAACTGCGAACGCCACTTATAAGTGCAGCAAGCTCGGCGGGATGGTGTGCATAGTCATCAATTAAAACCTGATCACTTGTTTTTACGAGGTATTCGAACCTTCTTTTAACGCCCGCAAAATTTGCAAGTGCTATTTTAATTTTTTGAGGTGCAATACCTAGGTGAACGGCTACCGAAGTAGCTACTAGGGCGTTTTCTATATTGTGCAGCCCGCCCATATTTAAAACCAACTCTTCTATTTGCCAATCAGGCCCTACTGCTGTAAAACAATAAGCACCATTAACAACGGTAATGTCTTTTGCATAAATGCTAGCACCGGTTCCGTTTAAACTATAGGTTACTAGTTTTGATGTATCAAAACTTGCTTCACGAGCAAGTCCTTTTTTGGCAAGTAATAAACCACCCGCTTTTACTTTTTCAGAAAAGCTAACAAAAGCGTCTTCAAATGCCTCAGCCGTTTTATAAATATCTAAATGATCTGCATCCATGGAGGTAATCACGGCAACAGACGGATGTAACTTTAAAAAACTTCTGTCATACTCATCGGCTTCTACAACCACCACATTATTATTACTACTCCAAAAGTTAGTATTGTAATTTGCTGCAATGCCACCTAAAAATGCTGTACAACCATAGCCCGAATCCCTTAATAAATGCGCTATCATGGTACTTACGGTTGTTTTTCCGTGTGTACCTGCTACACAAATATTAACAGTGCCTTCTGTGATCCATCCTAAAACATCGGAACGTTTAACAACTTCGTAACCGTTGGCTCTGTAATAAGCAAGTTCGCTGTGCGACTCCGGAATGGCAGGTGTGTATACAACAACGCTAGCATTTTTATCGATTAAATCTATGTTGTCTTCGTAATGAATATCAATACCAAGCTCCGACAAAGCCTCCGTTAAAATAGTTTTGGTTTTATCATAGCCATTAACAACACATCCTTTGGCTACAAAATAACGCGCAAGGGCACTCATACCAATGCCTCCAATACCAATGAAGTAAATATTTTTTATGGTATCTAATTTATGCACGTACGTATTCTAATATTTTAGTTACCACCACTTCTGCTGCATTTGTAATAGCAAGTGGTTGCAAATTTTTAATAAATGTTTGTTGCTGCGCAGTAT
>CAMAQW010000116.1 GCA_945860335.1 Sediminibacterium ginsengisoli
TCGACAGTACCAATACTTATTAATTTA
This sequence comes from Sediminibacterium ginsengisoli, assembly GCA_945860335.1. Classification (GTDB taxonomy): domain Bacteria; phylum Bacteroidota; class Bacteroidia; order Chitinophagales; family Chitinophagaceae; genus Sediminibacterium; species Sediminibacterium ginsengisoli_B. The sequence goes on from CAMAQW010000116.1 coordinate 28, forward strand.
TCTTTATTTCACATAAAATAGTATCCCATGGAAGAAGCAAAAAAATACAAGATTTTACTTTGTGAAGATGACACCAACCTAGGTATGGTTTTAAAAAACTATCTAGAATTAACAGACTATGATGTAACACTTGAGCGCGACGGCCGTTTGGGATTGGCTGCTTTTCAACGTGAAAAATTTGATATCTGCTTATTGGATGTCATGATGCCCAATATGGACGGATTTACACTAGGAGAAGCGATTAGAGATGTAGATCCTGATATGCCACTATTCTTTTTGAGTGCTAAAACCATGAAAGAAGATATTATCCAGGGTTATAAATTAGGTGCCGATGATTATATTACAAAACCATTTGATAGCGAGGTTTTACTTTTAAAAATTAAAGCTATTTTAAAACGTAGCGAAGAAGAAAATAAAATCAACGACAATATTGAATTTGATTTGGGCAGCTACCATTTCAATCCAAGACTTCGTGAATTAAAAATTGGCGCAACGGTTCATGTTTTATCGCCTAAAGAAAATGAGCTTCTTAAAATGTTAGCTGAACATAAAAACGATTTACTACAAAGAGATAAAGCATTAAAAAAGATTTGGGGTAGCGATACTTATTTTAATGGAAGAAGTATGGATGTATACATTGCTAAACTACGTAAGTACCTCAAAGAAGATACACAAATTGAAATCGTTAACATTCATGGTAACGGATTTAGACTTGTAGCACCTTAGTAATTACTCAGAAAATAAATTAGGCTTACTAGATAAGCCTGCTAAACGGCCAAGGTGTGTATACGCTTTGGCCGTTACTTCTCTACCCCTAGGCGTACGTTGCAAAAATCCTTCCTGGATTAAAAAAGGTTCATACACTTCTTCAAGTGTACCGGCTTCTTCACCAACAGCAGTAGCAATAGTAGTTAAGCCCACAGGACCGCCTTTAAATTTATCAATAATCGTGAGCAAAATACGGTTATCCATTTCATCGAGGCCATGCGCATCTACATTAAGTGCTTTTAATCCATGCTGCGTAATTCCTAAATCAATTTTGCCATCATTTAATACCTGTGCAAAATCACGAACCCTACGTAGTAAGCCATTGGCAATACGGGGCGTTCCTCGACTTCTGCGCGCGATTTCAAAAGCAGCATCGGTATTAATTTTAGTATTTAAAATAGTAGCGCTTCTTTCAATAATTTTTTGAAGGGTATCGGCCTGGTAATATTCGAGTCTTGATTTAATACCAAAACGAGAAAGTAGTGGCGCCGTTAAAAGTCCAGACCTGGTGGTAGCACCAACTAGTGTAAATGGGTTTAAATTAATTTGAACACTGCGTGCATTAGGACCCGAATCAATCATGATATCAATTCTAAAATCCTCCATAGCGGCGTACAAATATTCTTCTACGACAGTACTTAAGCGGTGAATTTCATCAATAAATAAAACGTCGTTGGGGCCTAAATTGGTGAGAAGACCTGCTAAATCGCCGGGCTTTTCTATTACAGGGCCCGATGTTTCCTTAATATTTACACCCAGTTCATTGGCTACAATACGGCTCAGGGTTGTTTTTCCGAGTCCGGGAGGGCCATGAAATAAAACGTGGTCTAATGCTTCACCTCTTAGCTTTGCAGCTTTTATAAAAATAACGAGGTTTTCAATGAGCTGAGGCTGGCCCGAAAAATCATTGATTTCGGATGGACGTATAGCGTTTTCAAACTCCTTGTCTGCAGAAGTTAAATTAGAAGCGTCGGTATTTAAATTAGCGTTAGACATGTTTCAAATCTAGTTAAAAAAGAGGAGTTCTACACGACCACATTAATCATACGGCCTTTTACAAAAATGAATTTTTTAACGGGCTTCCCTTCCATCCACTTTTGAATAAGCGTGTCCGCTAATACAATGGCTGACACTTCTTCTTCTGAAGCGTCAAGTGCAATAGAAATATTGGTACGCACTTTCCCGTTGATGCTTACCGGATATTCTTTGGAAGATTCTGTTACATGCTTGGCATCAAAAACTGGATAGCTCGCGTCTAAGACAGATCCTTCATTACCGGTAGCCGTCCACAACTCAGCTGCCACATGCGGCGCATACGGCGTTAATAAAACCAGTAGCGGAGACAAAGCTTGTAAAGAATGGCATTTAATGTCTGCTAAATCATTTACACATATCATAAAGGCACTCACAGCTGTATTAAAACTAAAACGCTCTGTATCCTCTTCAATTTTTTTGATGGTACGGTGTAAGATTTTTAAAGCCTCAGGGCTGGCTGGCTCATTGTTATAAACTGCTCCTTTTTCTTCGTCAAAAAACAAGCGCCATAATTTTTTAATAAAACGGTGCACCCCTTCGATACCCTTGGTATCCCATGGCTTACTTTGATCTACGGGGCCTAAAAACATTTCATACATTCTAAAAGTATCGGCACCATATTTTTCTACTAATATATCAGGGTTAACGGTATTAAATTTAGACTTCGACATTTTTTCTACCTCAACGCCGCAGATATATTTTCCATTTTCTAATTCAAAGCTTGCATTTGCGTATTCATTGTTGCGCCATTTTTTAAAGGCTTCCGTGTCTAATTCAATACCATCCACCATGTTAACGTCTACATGCAACTTGTCTACTTCTTGGCCGTTTATTAAGCCTGCAGAAATAAATTGCTGGGTTCCTTTTTTACGAAAAACAAACCTGCTACTTCCCTGAATCATCCCTTGGTTTAATAGCTTTCTAAAAGGCTCGTCAAAACCAATATGACCTAGGTCAAATAAAACTTTGGTCCACATACGGCTATATAGCAAATGCCCCACCGCGTGTTCGGTACCGCCAATATATAAGTCTACCTGATTCCAGTAATCACTCACGTTACGATCACAAAAACTGTCGGTATTGTGAGGGTCCATATAGCGTAGAAAATACCAGCTACTTCCTGCGTAACCCGGCATGGTATTAGTTTCTAGCTCTTTTTCTACCCAAGATGGGATATTAGCAAGCGGCCCTTCGCCCTCTGGCCCCGGACTATACGAATCTACTGCTGGTAGTAACAAAGGAAGTTCCGTTTCGTCTAATGCAACTGCCACTCCATTTTTCCATTGTACCGGAAAAGGTTCACCCCAATACCTTTGTCTACTAAAAGCTGCATCACGCATTTTATAATTCACTTTGCGTTTGCCAATGCCGCGCTCTTCTAATTTTGCCAGTGCAATTTCGATGGCATCGCGCATCATAATTCCGTTTAGGAAATCACTATTAAATAGTGGTGCATCTTTTGTTGAATTGGCCTCAGCGCCATTATATGCATCACCAATAATATTGGTGATCGGAATATTAAAATGTTGTGCAAATTTATGATCGCGTTCATCACCACATGGTACCGCCATGATAGCGCCTGTACCATAACCAGCTAACACATATTCTGAAATCCAAATAGGAATTTGTTTACCATTAAATGGATTGACTGCAAAAGCACCCGTAAAGCAACCTGATATTTTTTTCTCTGCCTGACGCTCTCTATCACTTCTGCTTTTTACATACGCTATATAATTGTCTACAGCAATTTGCTGTTCTTTGGTAGTGATACTTGCAATGATATCATGCTCGGGCGCTACCACCATAAAATCGACACCAAAAATGGTATCAGGTCTTGTGGTGTATACCGTTAAAGTAGCATCCGTATCAAGTGCCGCAGAAGCAATTTTAAAATCAATTTCGGCGCCATAAGATTTGCCAATCCAATTGGTTTGCATTTCTTTCATGGCCTCGCTAAACTCAATGGTATCAAGGCCTGACAACAACCTGTCGGCATACGCAGTGATGCGCAAATACCACTGACGTAATTTCTTTTTTACCACTGGATGTCCGCCTCTTTCACTTACTCCATTTACCACTTCATCATTGGCTAAAACGGTACCAAGTGCTTCGCACCAGTTAACTTCACCATGACCACAAAAAGCAAGTCGGTACTGCATTAAAACTTGCTGCTGCTCGGCGTTTGAATACGCTTTCCACTGTGCAGCCGTAAATTGAATGGTTGCATCAGAAGGACATGCATGTGCTGCATTACCATTTTTTTCAAATTCGTTGATCAAATTTGAAATGGGTTCTGCCTTATTTTTTTGCGTGTTGTAAAAACTATTAAATAGTTGTAAAAAAATCCATTGTGTCCATTTGTAGTAGGTAGGTTCACAGGTTCTAATTTCTCTACTCCAATCATAACTGAACCCGATATTATCAAGTTGTGCTCTAAACGTATCAATATTTTTGTTGGTGCTTACAGCTGGATGCACCCCATGTTCAATCGCATACTGCTCGGCAGGTAAACCAAAAGCATCATAACCCATTGGGTGTAATACGTTAAACCCTTTTAATCTTTTATACCTACTAAAAATATCGGAGGCAATATACCCTAAAGGATGACCCACATGTAGGCCTGCACCACTTGGGTAAGGGAACATATCAAGTACGTAATACTTGGGTTTTGAAGAGGTGTTACTCACTTTATAGGCATCAGACGCTTTCCATGCTGCCTGCCATTTTTTCTCGATTGCACTAAAATTATATTCCATGTTTCAACCCTCTTTGCTAGCCGTATACTTTACAACTATTTTTTACGTTATACTTAAGTGAAAATTGGTTCTATTTTGGAGGGCAAAGGTAAGCCTTTAGCCATAAACACTACCTTTGAGCCTTCGCAGAAAAGCGGTGAAAGAACCTTATTTTACAAGAAATTGAACCTAAATAACCTCAATTTATCTGATTTACTATGACGGATAGTGCTAAAATGTCTTTGAAACGCAGCAAACCCAATTACATCTATAGTATTGTGGGCGTAGCCCTTGTGCTCTTAATCATGGGTATCATGGGCTGGTTTTTCTTAAATATCAATGCCGTAGGCAATACATTTAAAGAAGACATACGCGTAAGTGCCTACCTCAGAACCCTCAATAAAGACACCATTGGTCAAATACAGGCATTTATTGCAGAACGCCCGTATACCAAAACCGTTACTTACGTTAATAAACAATCGGCTCAGGCCATTTGGAACAAAGAAAATAGTGAAGACTGGGCTAAAATCTTGGATTCGAATCCCCTTCCCGAAAGCATTGACTTTTATGCCAAGGCCGAATACGTAAACCAAGACTCATTGAGCAAAATTGCCACTGAATTAATGGCCAGGTATGGCAATCAACTAACCGACCTTCAATACCCAAAAAGCTTGGTAACGAGCCTCAACGAAAGGGCTTCAAAAATTGGACTCATCTTTTTAGTGGTGGCTATTATTTTGTGCTCTATTGTAATTATCAGTATCGACAATACCATCAGGCTTGCGATGTTTAGCAACCGCTTTTTAATTAAAACCATGCAAATGGTGGGTGCCACCCGAGGATTTATTATTAAGCCATTAACCATCAAAGCCATCATTAATGGACTTATTAGCTCTGGTATTGCCATTGCACTCGTATTTACCATTGTAAGCTGGGCCGAAAGCCAATTCCCGCAATTAAAAGCCATCAGAGACTTTCAACATACTTTACTGTTATATGGTGGTCTTATTTTAATGGGCGTAGGTATATCTGTATATAGCACACACCGAAGCGTTCTAAAATATTTAAAAATGAAATTGGACGACCTATATTAGTCAACGCTTCTTATCTTCGAGTTACATACAATTACAATACAATATTATGAGTCAGGAAAAAAATACCTTACCTACCTTATTTACAAAATCAAATTACACTTGGATGCTCATTGGTGGGCTTGTAATTGCTGTTGGATTTTATTTACT
>CAMAQW010000117.1 GCA_945860335.1 Sediminibacterium ginsengisoli
AGCCAATAAGCAAAGGAAGATTCTCATAATCAATTTTTGTAACTCAATGTAAGTACAAAATCCAATTAATTTCCTTCTTATAATCAGTTATTTTTAATTTGATCTTTAACAACCGCTAAAGGTCTGGCAACAGTATGATCTTCTGCTTCAAAATTTTCATCAGCAAGTAAAGAAATGGTAGAAGCAATTTGTTTTAAATAAGCAATGTCTTTGTTTTTCATTTCTCCATTGTTAATGATATTATTGCCAATCATTGCCATCCAAGTTTCACCGGAACCCTTTACCCAAAATCCATGCGTAGACCAATTGGAGCTTTTGCTACCACGGCCGTGATCGGTAGTAATAATAAAAGTGGTATTGTTTTTATAAAAAGGATCTGTTTGAACATAATACCAGAGTTCGCTAATAATTTGATCCACTTGCTTGGCCTTATATAAATATTGGTCGTACTGTTTTTTATGCGCAAAATCATCGGTCTCTCCCAAACCCAAAAAAAGAACTTTTGGATGATTTAATTCTATATAATTTTTCGCACTAGCGTATGTTAATAAATCTTTTCTAGTATGGGATTTATCGTTCACCTTACTTTGAACTGCGTTAATTAAAACATTTAGAGAATCTTGATCCTCCTCTAATGCCTCGTAACCACCATTTACGGTAAAATTATTATGCTTTTCATCTAATATATATGGAATCACGTTCCATGAACTAAACGCTGCCACTTTACCCGCATAGGTTTCACTCTTATTTAAATAATCAAGAACGTTTGAATTGTAATTCCTTAAAGGTAAATTGGCAATAAACTTTTTATCAGCAAACCCTGTTAATATTTCATTATAACCAGGATACGAAATTTTATAAAAATTAGAAACGGCTACTTTATTGCCAAAATCTCTATTTCCGAGTAGCAAACCTCTTTTTGCGATAACATTCCAAAAAAAGGGCATCAACATTTTCTTTCTTTCTAATTCGTCATCGCTCCAAAATTGTTCTTTAATGAGATTGGTGTCTTTGACAAATTTTTGGTCAGACATTAATGAAAGGTCTGCGCCTCTAAACACTTCTTGCCATCTATATCCATCTATGGTTATAATGAAAACGTTGGGGGCTTCTGAGGCTTTTTGAGCACTAACAAATAAAATTGAAAAAACTAAAGTAATTGAAAGAAAATACTTTTTCATGACCCGATGTTTTCCAAAGGGATGACATCTGTGTAAATTAAATATTACGCAGCTATTAAATAAAAGTTATCAAATGAATTATAAATTAACCTTCTTGGCTTTTATTTCATTTAAAACTTCTTGGTAAACCTCTTCAATCGATAATTCTTCTTCTGCTAAATAAGATAAATCTTCATCTTGTGTGGACTGGGCATTATTTCTCTCTAATGCTTCGTGTCCAAATTGAGGTGAAAGCTGGTTAGGGTTTTTCCCGTACTTTAAGGGTTCAATAACGGAAACTAGTTGGCTTTTTTTTGTCTGATACGTTTGGTGCATATCGTTGTATTTGTAATAAAATTATGTAAGGGATGTTATCTTATTGTAAACAAACTGTTTTCTTATTGTTAATTTACAATTCTATCTGCACAGCAACTACTTGCAAATGCTTCTGGCTTCACCTTGATATTAAACCCCATCCCAAGAATATATCCCATACTTTCTTTTAAGGCGTCATTACTTTTAAACTGCGGATTGGTATTGATGTCGGCATGAATTTCCATTTCTACATTATTTTCTATAAAAAGATCACAAAGTTCATAAGCGACTTCAATGCTTTTTGCCACCTCTAAAAGCATACGTTCCTTGATATGGTATTTTGTGGTTGTTTTTTCGTTATGGAAATACATAAAACCACCACGATGTTTTCTTAAAAAAACAATAACTGTTGCAAATTCAGTTGTATTGGCTTTTACTTGACTGTCAGTTCCAATACAAACTTTTAATTTAGTATTATTTTTTGCTTCTTCAATTAGCACATCTTTTACTGCTTCTTTTATAGGAAGGAGTAAGATTTCGCCGTTTAATTTTCGCCAGATCATAGTTTTATTAATACTTCTAATCTAATCAACATAAATTTTATTTATTGTGTTTGTAGATTAATAAATTATTAATTCATCAATATAATATCATCTTTGGTTAAAGTATGAAACGTTTGTAAATTTAGGTTATGAAAAATATACTGATTTTTATTTTTGCGTTATTTTGCGTTCAACTTCAAGCTCAAGAAGTCACGCCTAGTCGTGCACATTCTCACAACGATTATTTACAGCAATCACCTTTTCATTTAGCCTACAATGAGATGTTTGGCTCAATAGAAGCTGATATTCATTTGATTAATAATAAAATTTTAGTTGGCCATGACACCAAAGATTTAGACAGCGCTAAGACCCTTGAAAAATTATACTTGGAAACAATGGTTGCTTATAATTTGCAAAATAGAAAATTGCAATTGTTAATTGATATCAAAACTGAGGCAATTTCTACTATTGATCGGTTGGTACAAGTTCTTAATAAATATCCTTCCATTATAAAAAATAAAAATATAAAAATAGTTTTGTCTGGAAACGCGCCTCCGGATTCTACATTTAAAAATTATCCAGATTTTATATGGTTTGATGGAAGGCTCAACAAAAATTATACAACAGCTCAGTTGTCAAAAATTGCTTTAATAAGTGAAGACTATAATAAAATAATAGGGTGGAAATTAAAATGGCCCTTAGATAGTTTGATGGAAGAAAAAATCAAGCAAACCGTTACAAATGTACACGCACTTGGTAAACCCATTCGGTTTTGGGCTACTCCAGATAATGCTAAAGCTTGGGAAAAATTAATAGAATGGAAGGTCGATTATATCAATACAGATAAGATTAATGAATTAGCAGATTACCTTATCACAAGAAATAAAAATGTTCGCGAGCTACCCTATAATAGGGTCATAAAATCTGCAGGAACGGTGCTACGTTATGGCAAAGAAAATTTAGAAAATCATGCGATGGATATTGCCAACTTAAAGGATACCAATTTGGTAGTCGTGCAAGAGCGATATGGATTTTTCATAGTAGACATCACTAAAAAAGTTATTGTAGATTCTTTTAGATTTCAGGATTATCCTAGTTACAGTAAATTAATGAGTGTTTATAGTGGTATTACCACAGCTATTATCGATCAAAAAGAATATATTTTATTTAGTGCTGCAGGCGGAGACCGCTCTTGTATTATGATTGTAGAGTGGCAGCCGGGAAATAAAAAAATCGAACAGATTCCAATACTTAAAAAAGCACCTGCTTCCAATGCCTTACCCAATCAGGTTTTGGTAGCTAAAGAAGGACAAGATTATTTTATTTACACCGTTTTAAACGGGAATAATGAAATTGTAAAAATAAATTTCAAAACAAAGTCTATTGTTTGGCAACAACCCACAGGCGTTGCTCCATATGGGCTAGCTATTGCAAAGAATAAAATATTTGTGTCTAATTGGGCAGGAAGTAAAGTAACAGATTCATTGCGCTCAACAGCGGGTGTTCCTTGGGGCTTAGCCTATACTGATTCTTTAACTGGCGCAACAAAAAGTGGAACCGTTTCTGTTTTTAACATTCATGGTGATTTTATTAAAGAGATTACTGTTGGACTTCATCCCAATGCTATCATTCGATCTAGTAATCAAGAATTGGTTTATGTGTCAAATGGATCTAGTGATGAAGTGTCTATCATTGATGCTATAAAAAATAAAGTGGTACGCTCTATACCGGTAGGAATTTTTGGAAGCGATTTACAAGGTAGTACACCAAACGCACTTTGTTTAGCGCCAAATGGTAATAAATTATACGTTGCTAACGGTTTGGATAATGCAATATTTGTGTATGATTTGGTACATCAAAAAAGAGAGGGATTAATTCCTACCGAAGCTTATCCAGCTGGTTTATTGGTAAAAAACAACAATTTGATGGTTGCCAATTTAGAGTCTGATGGAGCAAACGTAATTGATAAAAATAAAAAGGCAAGATCTATACATCACGAATTGGCTTCCGTAAGTATTATACCATTACCTAATAAACAAACTTTACAAAATTATACAACTCAGGTAGGCATATTAAATGTTTCCAACAAAATAAAACAGTGGACATTACCTGCTAGACAAAATATCAATCCGGTGCCTGTTCCTGAGCGTTTAGGAGAACCTTCTGTATTTAAACACGTCATTTATATCATTAAAGAAAATAAAACATATGATCAAGTTTTTGGTGATGTAAAAGGGGCAAATGGCGATAGTAGTTTATGTGTTTTTGGAAATAAAATAACGCCTAACGCACACGCACTGGCTAAACAATATGGCTTAATGGACAATTACCATGCATCTGGAAAATCATCTGCCGAAGGACACCAGTGGACAGATGCTGGTATGGTTTCTGATTATGTAGAAAAAAATATTCGCGCTTGGTTTAGAAGCTATCCGCATAGACAAGAAGATGCCCTAGTATATAATAAAAGTGGCTTTATTTGGAATCATGCGTTAAAATTTGGTAAGTCTGTAAAAGTATATGGCGAAGCTTGTGAAACAGTGTATAACAAAAAATTATCCTGGACAGACCTTTATAAACAATATCAAAATGGTACTAATCCAAATTGGATCAATACAACTACAATCGATAATTTAAGACCTTACATGCATCCTACGTTTCCAGATTGTGATAACATGGTATTTAGTGATCAACAACGTGCCGATATATTTTTATCGGATTGGGATCATTTAGAAAAAAAAGATAGCCTTCCAAGTTTAATGATTCTGTCGCTACCCAATGATCATTCTGCAGGTACTTCCCCTGGATTTCCTACACCAAATGCAATGGTTGCAGATAATGATCTAGCCTTAGGAAAAATTATTGAAAAAATAAGTAAAAGTAAATCATGGGAGCAAACAGTTATTTTTGTTACACAAGATGATTCGCAAGGTGGTTGGGATCATGTGTCGGCGTATAGAACGGTTGGCTTTGTGGTTAGTGCCTACGCCAATAACAAAACAATAAGTACAAAATACAATCAGGTTTCTATGCTAAGAACCATTGAACAAATTTTAGGATTACCTCCTATGAATACGATGGATGCTACCAGCAGACTTATGACAGATTGTTTTTCACCCCTTAAAAAAGCGCAATCCTACCAAGCGGTTTCTTCAAATATTGCCCTCGATGAAATGAATTTGCCCATCAAATCGCTCAGTGGTGTAGCCAAGAAAATGGCCCTCATGTCTCAAAATGAAGTGTTCAATGAAGTGGATGGAGGAAAAGACGATAAAATGAATAAAATATTATGGTTTTATTCAAAAGGTAATCTAGCATACCCTACCTTCAAATAATGATACAAAACTTATCAAATGGTTCTTAAATTAATTAAAAACAGATCTGATATTGGTGCTGGAACAAGAGGATCTGATATGGGTATTGACGCACTTGAAATTGCAGCTATTAATGCAGACAATGATTTTTTTAATAGACACTTATATCAGGATGTAGTTACGCATAATGAAACCATCTATCAAAAAAATAGCAACAGTTTTGCTAAACGAATAGAACATGTTACTGAACAGTGTGTAAGAGTTTGCGATGCTGTTGCAGAAACTATATCGCAAAATTATTTTCCCATCGTACTTTCTGGAGATCACTCTTCTGCCCTGGGCACAATAAGTGGTATCAAAAAAACTGACCTCAATAAATCAATTGGTGTGATTTGGATTGATGCGCACGCAGACCTTCACTCACCATACACATCACCGTCAGGTAATGTACACGGAATGCCTATTGCAGCAGC
>CAMAQW010000118.1 GCA_945860335.1 Sediminibacterium ginsengisoli
GTATCTGGTTCTACAGAATTTGCAGCAAGAGCTACTTCTGAAATCGCTGCAATGGCGACAGCTCCTGCAACATTCCCAATGGTAAGTTCAAATGCAGAAAACGTTCAAATCAATGTATTTAGCTTAAACACACCAGTTGCTGGTAGCAACTTCCAAGGTGGTTTAGAAGATTGGAATGGTAACCTTGCAAACGCAACAATGATCAACCATATGTTAACAAATGGTGATCCGCGTTTACCGGTTTTATTTGAACCAGGTGATAAAGCTGCTGGCGTATACAAAGGTATCGACCAAATGGCTGCTGCTTCTGTTACAGATGCGTTGATTTTAACCAACACTGTTTCGATGTACAACCGTTCTACTACAAGTAGAAACTTGTTCTTCCCAGGTATTTTAATTAACGCTGCCGAAGTATCATTCCATTTAGCGGAAGCACATTTAAAAGCTGGTAACTTAACAGCTGCAAAAGCTGCTTACAATAAAGGTATCGAGCAATCTACAGAGCAATATTATAATATCCGTAAGTTAACAACTAACACAACCAGCCCTGCTGTAGTGCCTTACACTGCTGCTCAAGTAACAGCGTACCAAACAGCTGCAGGTATTAACTGGGATCTTGCAACAACTACTGCTGCAAGACAATCACTTATCTCAAATCAACGTTGGTTACATTACAATGTAATTCAACCATTTGAAAACTGGGCTGAAGTTAGAAGAACTGATTTACCAGCTGTAAAATTCTGGAATGATGATGCAACACCAACTAACGTAGCTCCGCCTACAAGATGGATGTATCCTTCTTCAGAAAACGTGTATAACAAAGCGAACTACGCTGCTGTTAGCGCAAATGATAAATCAACTAATAAAATTTTCTGGGATAAGTAATTGATCTACGAAAATTTTTAAGCATAAAAATAGCCGCTCGTTAGAGCGGCTATTTTTTTAAATAAAAGTGAGTGAAAAACTATTTATCAAACTGAACTCTAAATGCTTTAGGACAACAGTTTTTTGTTTCTTTAAATAATTTATTAAAATTAGAAACCGATTTGTAACCACAGGCGTAAGCTACTTCAGAAATGCTCCAATCCGTTTCAATTAAATATTTACAGGCTTGTGCAATGCGCATATCGTTTAAGTATTCTACAAATTTTTTCTTGTTGCGTTTTTTAAATAATCTACAAAAAGATTGCGGGGTTAAATTAGCAAGCTCTGCTACTTGATTCAATGAAATAGGTTGCTTGAAATTTTCATGTACATATTTATATACACTGGCAAGCCTGTCGGCACCATCTTTACTTACCGGTTTTGTATAGCCTTCGGTAGTGATGAGTTCATTATCTTTTGCAGTAGAAATTAAATGCAACACTTCAAATAAACCAATAACGCGTTCAAAATCTTTTTGCGCTAACATCTTTTCTAATTTCGCACCAATTTTTTTTCTGGTTTCATCGCCAATTTTAATGCCTCTTTTTGCTTTTTCAAATAAAGCTTTAATATTACTGGTTTCGTCTAATTCGTAAAAATCAGAACCAAACAAGTTTTTATTAAAATAAACGACAATGGCTTTGGCTTTGTGATTTTGCTGTCCATTGTAGTAGGTTTCGTCGTTTAACCATACATGTGGCAGGTTTTCGCCAATAAAAACCATGTCATCTTCTTTAAATGGCTCTATTTTATCTCCAATAATGCGCTTTCCGTGACTCTCTTTTACCCATACCAGTTCTAATTCAGGGTGCGCATGAAAGGGCGCCATAAATTGTGGCTCATCTCTTTCAAGCACCGAAATGTAACTATTGGGGCTTTGTGTTATCTGTGTTTGAAGCAGTTTCATATAAAAGGTTTTCAGTGTGAAGCATTGAAAATTATCCTTACCAGCAAATCGTAGTTAAATCTACCTCAATTTTAACAAAAACAGATAATAAAAATTAACTATAAATTCCTTAAAATTAACAGTATCATAAATAATTTTAACGATTTGTATCAGTAATATTTAAGAATTTGTGCCTGTTGGGTAACATTTATTTCACTTTTTGACGTTTACTATTAAACTGTACTTAAATCATGATGCGGAAACTGTTGTTGATTTGTGGTTTTATTGTTCTTGCATTTGCCTCGATGGGTCAGGAGGTATTTGAGGCGCCAAAATGCGGTGCAGATACCTACCTGCAATTGCTGAGAAAGGACCCCATGTATGTGTCCAAGGAAAATGTGCTAAATGAAAAAATTAGAGCATGGGTGTTGCAAGCTGCTGGACAGCGCAGTATTAAAATTGCCGATAATAACGTAGGAAATAATAATGTGGTGGTTGCACCCACGTCTGTTCCAGTTGTTACCATACCAGTTGTCTTTCATATTGTTAATCAAAACGCAGCTGCCATTACGGATCAAATGATTATTGATGCTGTAGCGGAGTTGAACAAAGCTTTTGCGCATCTTGGTATATATGGTACCGACCCTAAAGGCGTTGATACACGCATACAATTTTGTTTGGCTACAAGAACACCTGATGGCGGCAAAACAAATGGCATTGACCGTATTAATAGTTACTATCAAAATATAGACGTTGACTTAGAAGGCGGTAAGTTAGGTGGCCTTTCTAATTGGAATCCATCTAAGTATGCCAATATTTGGTTGGTCAATTCTATTCAGGGTGAAATACAACCCAGTATTTTTGAATGTGGCAAATGGGAACGTATGGGTTACGGCGGTTATGCTAGCGCAGGTGGTGGTCTTGTGGTTAGTAGTTTGAGCACACCACTTGTTGCACATGAAATGGGGCATTACTTATCTCTATTACATACTTTTCAGGGCACTAATTGTTTAAATAATGATTGTACCACCGATGGCGACTTGGTTTGTGATACGCCGCCAGATAGAAGTATAAAAGGGTCGTCATGTGCTTCGCCGGAAAATTCGTGTAACACTGATACTATTTCTGGTCCATTCACGAGTGATCAGCCAGATAATATTTCAAATTTCATGGACTATGGAAGTCCTTGTCCATCTGTGTTTACGCAAGGTCAAGCAGACCGCATGATGGCGTTTCTAAATTTATTTAATGGCGGAAGTTTATTAACCAGTGATGGATGTGCTGCACCTTGTTCAGATAACGTAGCAGCTAGTTTTAATTTTGATGCCAACCCACACCCTGTAGTTGGAAGCGCTGTTAATTTTATCAATACAAGTGTTGGCGCACTTACTTATGAATGGTATTTAGATGGTGCACTCGTTAGTACAGCAAATAATTATTCAAATACTTTTACAGCTACAGGAACCTATAAAATAGTTTTAAAAGCACTAACGGCTGCAGCAAGTTGTTATAGTACTTACACAGCTAATGTTATTGTAAACTGTGGCGTAGATGCAAGATTTTCTCCAGATAAAAGAATTATTGCATCTGCAGGTGGCGTATATAAAGACCCTGTAACTTTTATCAATAAATCATATGGCGCTACAACATACAATTGGTATGTATCTGATGAATTTGGCGCCAACGAACAAATGGTATCTACCAGCAACGATTTGTTGTATGATTTTTTAAAGCCCGGAAACTATACCATACGACTTGTAGCAAGTACAGGTACTTGTATTAGTAATTCTCCAACCTATAGTTTACAAGTAAACAATCCGGCAGCTGATGGACAAATAAATATTTATAGTGTAAACTGTTACAAAAATGATAGTGTTAGAGTCGTATTTGGAGTACGTAATAACGGCTATGATACCATACCAGCGGGTGTTTCCGTAAATTTTTATGATCGCTACCCATCTGTTCCTGGTCCTATAAAAATGCTCAATAGTTTTGCAACCGATCAAGCTATATTAGGAAAGTGCGAAAAAGTATATACCCATATTGTAAAAGCACCTCGTTTAAATTTAGATTCTATTACACTGGTGTTTGACGAAGAAAATGCAGTACTAGAATTAAATGAGGGAAATAATAGATCAACTAGAAAAGATTTCAAATTCCGTTTATTTATTTTACCAAACGACACAACTGTATCTGTAAATACAACCTTAGTTATTAAAGACAGTTCGGCACCAGATAAATTAGCATCCATTAAATGGTCGTCTAGTAAAGGCTTGTTAAGCTGCACAACTTGTTCAAATCCTGTATTATCTGTAATAGACACAACGCTTGTTAAAGCAAGTGCTGTCAGTGTTTTTGGTTGTGAAGATTCTACATTTGCAACTATTAAAGTTTTTCCTGTAGATCTTTCTATCAATAATTTGATTGTTCGATGTTATAAAACTGACAGCTTACAAATAACGAGTACCATATGTTTAGACAACCAATACACAAGTTTGTATAAACCTACGCAAATACGCTACTTTGATAGAGATAGCACACTACCAAATAGTAAGTTTTTAGGTTCGGTATGGATTGCTACAAGTCAATCATTTGCTGGCAACTGCGCAACGATTACGCATGTTGTACGCAATCAAAATGTGACAAACGTGGTTGCCTATTTAAATAGTGGACTTGTACCATTTGAAACGAATGCCGCAAATAATAAAATTAGTGTTGCGTATGTGCCGTTTTCGATTCGATTTAATCCTGTACAAATAGATGTTTACAGAGGTGAACCTACAACGCTTCAGCCCATAAATAGTGGCGATAAAGCAACTACTATTGTTTGGACGCCAACGCAAGGTCTTAGCTGTACGGGTTGCTTGACGCCTATATTAACAACAAACACCAACACTTTATTAAAGATTGTTGGCACTACAGCACTCTTTTGTAAAGATTCTGCGACGCTTCAAGTAAATGCATATTATAGGTCGCATATTGCACTACCCAATGCATTTTCACCCAATGGTGATGGCTTAAATGATGTGTTTTATGTGATAGCAGGTAAAGATGTAAAACAAGTAAAACAGTTTCAGGTATTTAATAGATGGGGTCAAAAAATGTTTGAAAAAACAAATGGTAAAACCAATGATATCAATTTTGGATGGAATGGTTATTACAATGGACAGCTAGCGGCACAGGGTACTTATGTTTATCAAATTGTTATTGAACTTTTAAGTGGAGCATTGGAAGTTCATAAAGGTAATATTAGCGTTATAAGATAAGTAAAATGAAATATATATTTTTATTTATTGCCCTGTTACTTTTTCAAGTATATTCCTATGCACAGGATCCACATTTTTCGCAATTTTTTGCATCACCTTTAACCATTAATCCTGCCAATACTGGAAATTTTAGTGGATCGTTAAGAGCAGCATTAAATAGCAGAACGCAATTACCAGAATTTAATAATGCCTACGCAACAAAAACGTTATCTATAGATGCTCCTATTTTTAAAAAGTATATTAAAGAAGATGACAAATTAAGTGTGGGGTTATTAATATTATCCGATCAGAGTGGCAATAAATTACTCAATGATAATAATATAGCTGCATCTGTAAGTTATAGTAAAGCGCTTGATGAAAATGCCAATCATTCTATTGCTGTTGGTTTTCAGGCCAATTATAGCATGTACCGTTTTGATCCATTAAAAGCAAATTTTGAAGATCAATTGACAGCAGCCGGATTTACTGGCTCCTCCGCAGAATTAATTTTAGGCAATAATTTTACCAAAAATACCACTGATATTAATGTGGGAATTTTATATACAGGCTCAACTTCTGATAATAATATATTTTATGTAGGCGCATCTTATTATCATTTTGCAAAACCTACCGTAGGCTTTATAACACCTACCTATTTTACAAATAGCAGGGTAAACCTGCATGGCGGTGCCTATTTTTCTTT
>CAMAQW010000119.1 GCA_945860335.1 Sediminibacterium ginsengisoli
CGTAATTTTCCTGTCACTGAAATTGTACCCGTAGCATCTGAAAGATCTGTTGGTAAAGAAGTACAGTTTAAAGGTAAAGCGTATAAGGTGGTAAGTATGGAAGATGGTATCGCTGCCAAACCTGCTGTTGCTATATTTTCGGCGGGTGGTAACACTTCACTCGAGTGGGCACCAAAGTATGCTGCTGCTGGCATTCGTGTAATCGATAATTCCTCTGCGTGGCGTATGGATCCTACAAAAAAATTAGTGGTTCCAGAAGTAAATGCGTCTGTATTAACAGCGGAGGATTATATCATTGCAAATCCCAATTGTTCTACCATTCAAATGGTGGTGGCACTTCAGCCATTGCACGAAAAATATAAAATTAAGCGTGTGGTTGTAAGTACTTATCAAAGCGTTACCGGTACTGGTAAACAAGCCGTTGATCAGCTCTTTAATGAGCGCGCAGGTAAGGAAGGGGAGATGGCGTATAAGTATCAGATCGATTTAAACGTGATTCCTCAAATCGATGTTTTTTTGGAAAACGGTTATACCAAAGAGGAAATGAAAATGGTAAAAGAGACATGTAAAATAATGCAAGACGATACCATTAAAGTAACGGCTACCACTGTGCGTATTCCAGTAGTGGGTGGACACAGTGAGAGCGTAAACGTAGAATTTGAAAACGAATATGATTTAGCGGAAGTAACGGCTTTATTAGCTGCAGCGCCAGGTGTTGTGGTTCAACAAAATGACAATGAACAACTTTATCCAATGCCATTATGGGCTCATGAAAGAGATGAAGTATTTGTTGGAAGATTACGTAGAGATGAAACCCAACCTAAAACATTAAACATGTGGGTGGTAAGTGACAACTTACGTAAAGGTGCTGCTACCAATGCGGTACAAATTGCCGAATACCTTACGAGCGTAGGCATTTTAGCTTCTTAGTTTTTAGGCATTTATGCCTTCGTTTAAAAATGAAATGAGTGGTTGTAAATATTCAAATGCTTTTGTGAGCTGCGTTGCAAGGTTTTTATCTTGTAACGCAGTATCGCTAAGCGGAGCGGTAGCCACCCAACTTTTAAGTTTTATATACGTAATAGCAGGGTTCTCTTTTTCATAACCCTTTGGTTCTCTCAGCAAACTCATACCCTCCGAAAAATCAAGTCCACCATACTGCGCTACAAACTTTTTGTTTTGTACAATCTTTAAAAATTCGGCGTAATTGTAATCTATTTCCTGTCTTATTTTCCCAACAATACTAGCATCCGGCATATACAGTCCACCGCCTACAAAACTTTTACCTCCTGGTTCCAAATGAATATAATAACCGGCTGCCAAAGATTTTTTTCCTCCGGCTTTGATGCTAGCACCCATATTGTTTTTATAAGGCGCTTTGTTTTTACTAAAACGTACGTCTCTGTTAATTCTAAAAACACATTCTTTGGGTTGCAGTAATGCAATAGCGGGTTCTTTTTTACCAAACTGCGCAATTACTTGCCCTGTAAGGTTTGCAAAATCTAATTTAGCGGCTTCGTACTGTTTACGGTTTGCATCGAACCATGCTTTATTGTTGTTTTTATCTAGTTTTTTTAAAAACTGTAAAGTGCTAGCTGCAAGCATGGTTATAGTTTTGAAGATTCAATTAACTGAATAAATTCCGCTTCCGAAATAATATGTATGGTGTTAATTTTTTTAGCTTTTTCTAGCTTGCTACCTGCATCTTCACCTACTACTAAATAATTTAATTTACTACTTACACCACTCGCAATAACACCTCCCAGGTCGGCGGCCATTTGCTCTGCAGCATTTCGTTTGAGGGTAGGAAGGGTGCCCGTAAATAAAAATGTTTGACCCGTTAATGAACTCCCAACAGGCGCAGCTTTTTTCTGATTTTTTAAATCGAGACCTACTGCTTCAAGCTTATGTAAGAGTTCAATATTTTTTTTATCAGCAAAAAAGTCAACAATACTTTTAGCGACTTTAACACCCACGTCTTCAAGTGCTAGCAAATCGGCTTCCGACTTTGTTGTAAAATCTAGTAAGTGGTCTACGGCGTTGGCTAATGTTTTAGCGGTTGTTTCTCCAATAAACCGGATGCCTAAGCCATAAATTAAACGGTATAGGGGTTGTTTTTTAGAAGCTTCTAGTGCTGCTTGTAAATTGTCGATACTTTTTTTACCAAAGCCTTCCAATACACCAATGCGTTCAAAATCTAAACTGTAAATACTTGGTACATCTGTAATAAGCCCTAGCTCGTAAAATTTGCGCACGTTCGATTCTCCAAAGCTTTTAATATCGAGTGCGTCTTTAGATACAAAGTGTATTATTTTTTCTACTACCTGTGCTTCACAGGTGCTGCTGTTACAACGCCACACGGCTTCTGTTTCTTCTTTGCTTAAAGGCGCATTGCAAGCAGGGCAATGGGTTGGAAAAACAATAGTTTGTTCGCTTCCATCTCTTAATTCTGGTAACGATTTTACAATTTGAGGAATCACATCACCGGCTCTTTCAATTAAAACAGTATCCCCAATTTTTAAATCTTTTTCTTTAATATATTCTTCGTTGTGTACCGATATACTTGATACGGTTACACCACCTACACTAACGGGTTGCAGCTTGGCCACGGGTGTAACCGCCCCGGTACGACCTACCTGAAACTCAATGCTGGTAAGCTTTGTAGAAGCCTGTCTCGCTTTAAATTTAAAGGCAATCGCCCACCTTGGATGGTGTGACGTCATGCCCATTTTTTCTTGTAATGCTATATTGTCTACTTTAATGACCATGCCGTCAATTTCGTAGGGGAGGTTGTCTCTACCTGCTTCAAATGACAAGCAATAATCTACCACTGCATCAATACCAGTGACTGCCTTTTTTTCTTTTTTAGGTGATCTAAAACCAAGGTCCCAAAGCATATCAAGCATGCCACTATGGGTGGTTAATGCAGAATGAAGCGTCTCTGCGTTATCAAGTTTTGTATAGTAGCTGATGTGGTATAAAAAAGCGTCTAAATTTCGTTGTGCAACTTCACGAGGGTCCTTCATTCTAAGGGCACCAGCTGCTGCATTGCGTGGGTTGGCAAGGGGTGGTAAATTTGAAGCAGCAAGTGTGGCATTAAATCCATCAAATGCTTTTTTATGCATAATTACTTCACCTCTTATTTCTACCGTTTGAAGACCATACACCGAAAAATTAGCGTGTAGTGGAATGGATTTAATTTGTTTGATGTTTTGGGTGATGTCATCACCTGCTACGCCATCACCTCTTGTTGCAGCGCGCACCAGCTGGTCGTTTTCATAAATCAGTGAAATGCTCGCGCCATCAAATTTTGGCTCTATCGAATAATCAATGGTATCAAGCCCAATAAAGCCCTTTGCTTTTCTGTCAAAATCTATCAAATCGTCGGCGTTATAGCTATTGTCTAAGCTTAACATGGGCACCAGGTGTGCTACCGTTTCAAACTGTCCATTTAAGCTACTACCCACCCTTTGTGTGGGAGAATCCGCCGTTATTTTGCTAGGATTTTTTTGCTCACAAGCTTCTAGTGCTTTAAATAAGCGGTCATATTCGCCATCGCTAATTAAGGGTTCATTTAAAACGTAGTAGCGGTATTCATGAAACCGTAACACCTGCTGCAAATCCATCATTTCCTGCTCACTAAATGCCAAACCATTGTTTGTTATAGCCTCTAATAATTGAGTGGTTAAAGCCTGTAAAATGCGCAAGTTTTCGGGTGTGAACATAGGTCTAATTTGCAGTCGTAAAGTTAATGTCTTCGCTGCTAGTTACCTATGGTTTGAAACGATTTATATACACTATTCCTAAACTTTGTATATTGCCTAACCACAAAAAAGGAAAAGCCCTTGTACTTTACCCTATGAGCACAAAAAAATCAGCACAAAACACAAGCAATGCGCAGGTAAACGATGCGGTTCAACTAGTCGTTTCCTATCCTAAAGTGCCATTGACGGTGGATTGTGTGATATTTGGTTTCGAAGAAAATAAGCTTAAAGTACTCCTCATCAAAAGTGACTTAGCCATTTATAAAGGCAAGTTTTCACTTCTTGGTGACATGGTAAAGGATAATGAAGAATTAGACGACGCAGCATACCGTGTACTTCAGGAAAGAACGGGCATGAAAGATGTATACCTCGATCAAGTAAAAACATTTGGCCACCCGTCGCGTCACCCAGGTGGAAGGGTAATAACGGTTGCCTATTGTTCGCTCCTCAATATCAACCACCACGCTTTGGCTATTACGGCCAACGAACTGCACTGGCATAGTGTCGAAGATTTAGAAGAAATGGCATTTGACCACAAAGAAATTGTAGATGCATGTCATGCCTGGTTGCAAAAAAGAATTCAAGAACATCCACTTGGTTTTAATTTGTTGCCAGAAAAATTTTCGCTCCGTGAACTCCAAAACTTGTACGAAGCGATATCTGGCCTAACCCTTGATAGACGTAATTTTAGAAAAAAGTTTGCTTCTATGAAGCTCTTAATTGATATCAACGAAATTGAGCAGGATGTACCCCACAGGCCCGGAAAGCTGTATAAATTTGACTTTAAAAAGTACGAGCAAAGTAAGCGTAAGTGGGTGGGTATCGATTTTTAAAAAATAAATAGTTACTATGTTATATTCGATGACGGGATACGGTAGAGCCGAACAAACCATTGGCGACAAAACTTTTTTAGTAGAAGTACGTTCGTTAAATGGAAAGCAGTTTGATCTTCGTATCAATATTCCTGCTTTGTTAAAACCATTTGAGTTTGAAATCCGAAACATGCTCAACGAAGGCTTACAAAGAGGAAGTGTAGAATGTTTTATTACCATCAAACAAAATGGAACGGGTAAACCTGTTTCTATCAATACCGATTTAGCAAAATCTTATTACGAACCAGTGGCTGCCCTTGCACAAGAGCTAGGACTTCCACAAGGCGATCTATTAAGTACGCTATTAAAATTACCAGAAGTTATTACAGCTTCTTCCGAAACCTTATCTGACACAGATTGGGAAGGTTTTCAAAAAGTATTAAAAGAAGCTATTTATCAACTAAATGAACACCGTAAAAATGAGGGCCTCTCTTTAGAAGCCGATCTATTACTTCGTGTTAGCAATATCGAAAAGCACCAAGAGGCACTTACCATATTAGCACCCAAGCGCCGCGTAAAAATCAAAGAAGGGTTGGTTAAACTACTAGAAGAGCAAGTTGGTAAAGAAAATTATGATGGCAACCGTTTAGAGCAAGAGCTCATTTATTACATCGAAAAAATTGACATCAGTGAAGAGCAGGTGCGTTTAAACAACCACTGCGCTTATTTTAGGTCGATACTCGCCGAAAAAGAGATTAGTAAGGGTAAAAAGCTCTCTTTTATTTTACAAGAATTTGGTCGCGAAATCAACACCACGGGCTCTAAGGCCAACGACGTTGAAATACAGCAGCTCGTAATTTTGATGAAAGATGAATTAGAAAAAGCCAAAGAACAAATATTAAACGTTTTATAAGATTTGTGTTTGCAAGTGTGTAATTTTATATAAAATATGGCGGTGAAAAAATATAGCTTTTTAGTGCTTTTAACAGGATGCTTTGTAAGTGCCATTGCACTTTTTTCATGCAACACCATTGATGTTTTTGAAAAATTTGAAAATTTTCCAAAAAACGAATGGCATGTTTCTAAGCAACCTTCTTTTGCATTTGAAGTAAAAGATACTACGGCGCCTTATCATATTTATTTTGTGATCAGACACACAGATGCTTACAAGTATAA
>CAMAQW010000120.1 GCA_945860335.1 Sediminibacterium ginsengisoli
CCTGCAGGACTTGTGAAAAAAATGTACGGTCAAAGCGTTTTTACAGATGAGGTTTTAAAAACAGTTGAAAGTGAACTTAATAGCTACTTACAAGCTGAGCAGCTAGACATTTTTGCTCAGCCACTCCCACTTGATAGCGAATTACGCAACATGGACGTTAATAATCCAGAAAGCTACACTTTTGCTTTTGAAATTGGACTTAAGCCAGCGGTTGACATTGACGTTAAAAAAGTAAAAGTTACACGTTACAAAATAAATGTTACGGATCAAATGTTACAAGACGAACTTGAGCGTTTACAAATTCGTAGCGGTAAAATGACAGAGCCTGAAGAAGTTACTGGTGATGACAATGTTTTAAATGTAAAATTTGTAGAGTGTGATAAATCAGGTGCTGCTATTGAAGGCGGTATTACCAAAGACAACTCTTTACTCGTTAAATATTTTGAACCTAAGTTTAGAAAAAATTTAATAGGCAAGAAAAACGATGATAGCGTTGTATTGCAATTGGGTAAAGCGTTTGAGGCGAAAGAAAAGGATGCTATTTTAGCAGATTTAGGTTTAACAGATGCAGATGCTGATAAATATTTTAGCTTACAAATTACTAAAGTAGGTCTTGTAGAAAAAGCAGAAATGAACGCTGAATTTTTTGCAAGTGTATATCCAAATGCTGCTATTGCAACTGCAGAAGAATTTACTGCAGAAGTAAAAAAGGAATTGGAAACCTATTATGATGCGCAGTCTCGCAATCAAATTCACGACCAAATTTATCACCACTTTGTAGACCATACCCCAATGGAATTACCAGAAGGATTTTTAAAGCGTTGGTTACAAACAGGTGGCGAAAAACCAAAAACAGAAGCAGAAGCGCAGGCAGATTATCCAAGCTTTGCTGGTCAATTAAAATGGACACTTGTAAGTAGCAAATTAGCTGCCGATAATAAAATTGAAGTAATGCCTGACGATATCCGTGATTTTGCGAAGCAGCAATTGTTTAGCTACATGGGTGGTCAATTAGGTGCGCTAGGTGATAACCAACAATGGGTAGAAGATTATGCAAACCGCATGATGCAAGACCGCAAATTTGTGGAGGATAGCTACCACCGCATTAGCACCGAAAAATTATTTGGCATCATTGAAACGCAAGTAACTGCCAAAGAAGAAAGCATTAGTGCCGAAGATTTTGCAAAGAAATTGCACAATCACAACCACTAATCTCATCAAAACATAGAGAAAAGCTGGGGTAACCCGGCTTTTTTTATGAAATCAGGTCAAAAAACCTGACTACTTGTCTTTTGGTTAAAAATTTGCATAGTATTTGCCACTGTTCTAGGCAACCGAAAAAGCAAATAACTTATCTTCAAAGCGAAATTAAAAGTATATGAATCTAGGAAAAGAATTTGAGCAATATGCGGTAAAACATAGAGGTATTAGTAGTGCCACTTTGCATAATTACCAGCAGGTAACAAACCTTACCCCGTACATTATTGAGGAGCGCCCCATGAACGTGGCAAGCATGGATGTGTTTTCACGTTTAATGATGGACCGTATTATATTTTTAGGTGAAGGCATCAACGATTATGTTGCCAATATTGTAACGGCTCAATTGTTGTTTTTAGAAAGCACCGACCGCACACGCGATATTCAAATGTATATCAATAGCCCAGGTGGGAGCGTATATGCAGGACTTGGCATTTATGATACCATGCAATTTATTGGACCAGATGTGGCCACTATTTGTACAGGCATGGCTGCTAGCATGGGACAAATTTTATTGTGCGCTGGTGTTAAAGGAAAACGCACTGCACTAAAGCATAGCCGTATCATGATGCACCAACCAAGTGGTGCCATTGGTGGTCAAGCAACTGATATTGAAATCACGGCAAGAGAAATTAAAAAATTAAGATCAGAATTATACGCTATTACTGCGCATCATACTGGCAAAGACGAAGCTACTATTGCAAAAGACAGCGATAGAGATTTTTGGATGACCGCCGCTGATGCAAAAGAATATGGACTGGTAGATGAAGTTTTATTAACCAACCCACGTAAAGAAAATAAATAATAAGACCATGACAGACTTAAAATATATTGTAAACCCATACTTAATGGAAGACGAGGAAGAATCTGTAAAAGAAGACAAGCCTGAAAATAATGGCATGCTCATGAAAAAAATGGAAAAACTTTTCTTTGAAAAGAGGACTGTTTATTTATGGGGTGTGGTAGATGATAAATCTGCTAAAGAAGTAGTAAACAAATTATTATTACTAGACGCAGACAAGCCAGGTGCCGAAATAAAATTTTATATCAATAGCCCAGGTGGTGTTGTAACTAGTGGTATGGTCATGTACGATACCATGAAGCTTATTCAAAGCCCTGTGTCTACTATTTGTATGGGACTTGCGGCTAGCATGGGTTCTATTTTACTCAGTGCTGGTGCTAAAGGCAAGCGTTATATTTATCCGCACGGCGAAGTAATGATTCACCAACCAAGCCTTGGTGGCTACATGCAAGGCACCAGTGCTGATATTGAAATCCAGGCCGAACAAATTATAAAAACAAAAGCAATTGGTGCGCGCATTTTAGCTGAAAACTGTGGCAAAACAGCAGATCAAATCATGAAAGATTTTGACCGCGATTATTGGATGGATGCGAAAGAGGCCGTAGCCTATGGAATTGTTGATAGTGTACTAGAGAAGATTTAAGGAGCAACCGTATTATGGCAAAAGCAAATCAATTAACCTGTTCTTTTTGTGGAAGAAGTCGCGATGAGGTAAAAATTCTTATCGCAGGGCAAAACTCGCACATTTGTGAAAACTGTGTGGAGCATGCGCAAGAGATTATAGCACAAGAAGTAACGGTTAAAAAAGAAGGTGAGAAAGGAAACTTTAAACTCAATGTGCGCAAGCCATTAGAAATAAAAAAGTTTTTAGACGAGTATATCATTGGTCAAGACGATGCAAAAAAGATTTTATCGGTAGCGGTATACAATCACTTTAAGCGTGTGGCACAAAAGCCACAAGCAGATGATGTTGAAATTGAAAAGAGTAATATTATTATGGTGGGTGAAACCGGAACCGGAAAAACATTACTTGCTAAAACCATTGCTAGAATTTTAAATGTTCCGTTTGCGATTGTAGATGCCACTGTTTTTACAGAAGCCGGATACGTAGGTGAAGATGTTGAAAGTATGCTCACGCGTTTATTACAAAATTGTGATTACGATGTTGCAGCTGCCGAAAGAGGTATCGTTTATGTAGATGAAATTGATAAAATAGCCCGCAAAGGAGATAACCCTTCTATTACGCGTGATGTAAGTGGCGAAGGTGTTCAGCAAGGTTTACTAAAAATGCTTGAAGGTACCGAAGCGCTCGTACCGCCACAGGGTGGACGTAAGCACCCCGAACAAAAAATGATTAAAGTAGACACTAAAAATATTTTATTTATTTGCGGTGGCGCTTTTGATGGTATCGATAAAGTAATTGCTAGACGTATCAACACCAATGCCATTGGGTTTAGCGTTAACAAAGACGAGCAGGAAAATGCCAGAAAAAATTTATTGCAATTTATTAATGCGCAAGATTTAAAAAGCTTTGGACTCATCCCTGAATTACTCGGAAGACTTCCAGTAGTAACGCACCTTGAGCCACTTGATGCTGGTATCTTACGCAGTATTTTAACAGAGCCTAAAAACTCGTTACTCAAACAGTACAACCGTTTATTTGAACTAGAAGGCATTGAACTTATTATTGAAAACGAAGTGCTTGACTTTATGGTAGGAAAAGCCATGGAATACAAACTTGGTGCGAGAGGTTTAAGAAGTATTTGCGAAAGTATTTTAACAGATGCTATGTTTGAACTTCCAGGCACCGATACCAAAAAATTTACGGTAACCCTTGATTACGCAGAACAAAAGTTTAGCAAGAGTAAACTGAGTTCTTTAAAAGTTGCTTAAAACAAATTGATATGAACGAATTAGTAGAACGCTTAGTTAAAGAAGCGGCCTTAACACCAGAGCAAGCACAGCAAGCCATTGCAACCATCGCAGGTTTTGTAAAAGAGAAATTTCCAATGCTTGGAGGCGCTGTAGATCAAATATTTTCGGCAGGTAATAAAGACTAGCCTACAGCATATTTAGTACTGTATCCATAATTTCGGTTTTGGTAATAGGAATACCCATTACCTTATTGTATCCTTTTGCATCTACTAAATACTGGTCTCTTATTATTTTTATGAGTTGACCATTATTAAGTTCAGGGATCAGTACTTTATCAAATCCTGCAATAATACTTCCTAAATTTTTTGGAAACGGACGCATGTATTTAATATGTGCATGACTTACCGCGTGTCCTGCTGCTTGTAATTCTGTAACAGCTGTTTTAATCGCACCATAGGTAGAACCCCAACCTAGAACGAGTACTTTTCCTGTTTCCGGACCACTATCTAATTGTTGTAGTGGAATATAATCTGCAATCTTATCTACTTTGGCCTGACGGGTGTTCACCATATGTTGGTGATTTTCCGGATCGTAACTCACATTTCCTGTAACATCCTGCTTTTCGATGCCACCAATACGGTGTTCAAAACCTGCAGTGCCAGGAACCGCCCATGGCCTCACTAATTTTTCATCTCTTTTGTACGGCATGAACTTGGTTTCACCTTCATCAAGTGTTGTTTTAAAACTTACTTGAATCGGGGCTAAATCTGCGGCAACTGGAAATTTCCAAGGCTCTGCACCATTAGCAATATAACCATCACTTAATAGTATAACCGGTGTCATATGTTGCACAGCTATGCGCACTGCCTCATAGGCCGCATCAAAACAATCGCTGGGTGTAGAAGATGCTATAACAGGCATTGGACATTCGCCGTTTCTGCCATAATAAGCTTGCAACAAATCACTTTGCTCTGTTTTGGTTGGAAGTCCGGTTGATGGACCGCCGCGCTGGATATTAATGATCACAAGTGGAATCTCGAGCATTACAGCAAGACCCATCGCTTCTGTTTTAAGTGCCATACCAGGCCCCGATGTAGTGGTTATACCAATAGAGCCGCCATAACTAGCACCAATGGCTGCCGATATACCGGCAATTTCATCTTCGGCCTGAAATGTTTTAATCCCAAAAGCCTTGTGCTTACTGAGTTCGTGTAAAATATCGGAAGCTGGTGTAATGGGATACGTACCTAAAAAAATGGAAAGCCCTGATTTTTCGCTAGCCGCAATTAATCCCATCGAAAGGGCCTGGTTACCCATGATACTACGGTAGGTTCCGGGAATCATTTTTGCCTTTTCTACCCTGTATCTACTAGAAAAAGTTTCGGTGGTGTCGCCATAATTAAAACCTGCTTGCAACACTTTGATATTGCTTTGCAGGATGGTATCTTTTTTACCAAACTTTTCATGTAAGAAAGTAATGGTGTTGTCTAAATTTCTATTGTACATCCAATAAATAAGACCCAATACAAACATATTTTTTGCACGGTCTCTTTCTTTGGTGCCGAGGTCAGTAAAATCTTTTAAAGCTTCGCGGGTAAGTTTGGTAACGTCTACTTTTATCAGTTCAAAACCTTCCAAACTGCCGTCCTCTAAAGGATTCACGCCATCTGGATAATTGGCAAGGCGTAAGTTTTTTGCATCAAAACCATCTACGTTGGCAATTATTTTTCCGT
>CAMAQW010000121.1 GCA_945860335.1 Sediminibacterium ginsengisoli
CAGTGAGTTTCCACAAAAATAAATGACATCGTTACCATCATGTTTTGGGAAATGGAACTGCGATTTAAACCTTGCCAGTGGATCATTGGCGTCCATGGTTTCGGCAAATGATGGTGACGCTATATATGAGTTAGAATATTGATACATAATATAAAGTTAACGCCCCTTATGCACAAAGGTTCATCCGGTTGTCATTTTTATATATAAATGTGTAACAGAATGGCCAATATTTTAGCAGAATGCTTATTTTCATCTCCTCTATAAAACCAATTCTATGAAGTATTGTACATCCATTGTATGCTTTTTAATTGCAGTAGTAACAATCTGTAGTTCGGCTAACGCGCAGCAGGTTCCTGTTACCAAAGCCAACTATGCACTCGCTGCACGTTTCTCGCCTAAAAAAGTAGATAAGCTTATTTTTTCTACCTCTGTGGATCCGCATTTTCTAAAAAAATCGGAGCGCTTTTGGTATATGTATGAAACGACCGAAGGTAAAAAGTGGTACATCGTAGATCCGGTTAAAGCAGAAAAGAAATTACTTTTTGACAATGCCGATTTGGCTGCAAAAATTACGCGCATCGTAAAAGATCCTTTTGATGCGCAGCATTTAGCCATTGATAGTATGCGTTTTGTAAGAGACGAAAACTGGATTCAGTTTGAGGTAAAAAGTACCCAAGAAATTGAAAAGAAAGATACGACCGCTAAAAAAGGTACACCAGCTGTAAAAGAAAAGAAGGTGTTTTATTTCGAATACAATTTGCAAACTACAGAGCTTGTAGAGCTTCCAGAATTAAAAAAGCCTAAGCGCAAGCCAAGTTGGGCCAACGTTTCTCCAGACGGCAATAATATTGTTTTTGGAAGAAGCAACAATCTTTACTGGATGGATAAGGCTTCTTATGAAAAAGCCTTAATCAATGAAAGCGATTCTACCATTGTTGAAAAGCAGTTAACCAAAGATGGTATCGAAAACTTTGGCTACTTTAATGATAACAATTTATCAGGTACCGGTCAAACCGACGAAGAAAAAGAAAAGGATAAAAAGAAGCGTAAGGGTGCCTATGTAATGTGGTCGCCTAATTCTAAATATTTTGTGGTTAAAAAAGTAGACAATACCAAGGTTAAAGATTTGTGGGTGATTAACGCCGTTAGTGGTGCAAGACCAACACTTGAAACGTATAAATATTGGATGCCAGGTGAAAAAGAAGCGCCGGTAGATCATTTGTATGTATTTGACATCACTACCGCTACCGGTAAAGAATTAAACGTATCTAAATTTAAAGATCAGGGGGTAGCAGTTTGGTCTGATCCAGGAAAAGTGAATACCAGAGACGATGATTTTAGAGCGTCTGTTTGGCTGGGCGACAATAGTAAATTTTATTTTACAAGAACCAGTCGTGATCAAAAGCGAATTGATGTTTGTACTGTAGATGTGGCAACCGCAACTGTTAATCCATTAATTACTGAAACCTTTAATACCTATATCGAAAACAAGCGTGTAGGACTTATTAATGGTGGTAAAGAGCTTATTAAATGGAGCGAGCAGGACGGATGGGCTCATTTTTATTTACACGATGAAACCGGTAAACTTAAAAATCAAATTACGTCAGGCGCATATCATTGCGAAGAAATTTTAGGTATTGACGAAGCAAAGCGTGTATTGTATTTTTCGGCTAATGGTAAAGAAGCTGGTGAAGATCCATACTTATTACATGCATACCGTGTAAACTTTGATGGTACGGGTTTAAAACTTTTAAATCCAGGAAATTTTGATCATGCCATGCGCATGAACGACAACAATACTTTTTTTATTAATAATTTTTCGCGTGTAAACACGGTGCCTGCATCGGTTCTTTACAACGCTGAAGGTAAAAAGGTAATGGATCTTGAAACCGCCGATTTATCTTCATTAATGGCTACTGGCTACAAGTTTCCAGAAACCTTTAAAGTAAAAGCTGATGACGGTATCACCGATTTATATGGCGTGATGTACAAGCCTTTTGATTTTGATTCCACCAAAAAATACCCAATTATTGAGTATGTATACCCTGGTCCTCAAACTGAGGCGGTAAACAAAGCCTTTGCAAAAGGAATGGACCGTATAGACCGCCTTGCCCAAATGGGTTTTGTGTTAGTAACCATTGGTAACAGAGGTGGACATCCTGCCAGAAGCAAGTGGTATCATAATTATGGGTATGGTAATTTGCGTGATTACGGACTTGCCGATAAAAAAGCAGCCGTAGAGCAACTAGCCGACCGTTTTGAATTTATTGATATTGATAGAGTAGGTATTCATGGTCATTCGGGTGGCGGATTTATGAGTACCGCTGCGATGCTTGTATATCCAAACTTTTTTAAAGTAGCCGTTTCGTCGGCGGGTAACCATGACAATAGTGTGTACAACCGTTGGTGGAGTGAGCAGCACCATGGTGTTAAAGAAGTAATTGGTGATAAAGGGGATACGAGCTTTTTATATAGCATCGAAAAAAATCCGGACTTGGCTAAAAACTTAAAAGGGCATCTCATGCTTTCTCATGGTGATATTGACAACAATGTGCATCCAAGCAATACCATTAGAATGGCCAATGCTTTAATTAAAGCAAATAAACGTTTTGATTTGGTTATACTTCCGGGTCAAAGACATGGTTATGGTGATATGACAGAGTATTTCTTTTGGCGCCAAGCAGATTATTTTGCAGAACATTTACTAGGGGATAAAACTTCTAGATCAGAAACAGAAATAGAAGAAATGACCAAAGAAATGGAGCAGTCAAATAAGGCAGCTGCAGGTGGCAGAAGAAACTAAATATGTAGGCATGAAAATTTTTCTAGTAGGGTTAATGGGGTCCGGAAAAAGTTATTGGACAAAGCAGTTGGCTAAAAAATACAAGACCGGCGGATATGATTTAGACTACTTAATTGAAGTAAAAGAAGAAAAAACCATTGCCGAAATTTTTACCGAAGACGGTGAAGATTATTTTAGAAAAGTAGAGTCTACCGTACTTAAATGGTTTGACCAAAAAAAGACCTATGTGCTTGCCACCGGGGGTGGGGCTCCTTGTTTTTTTGATAATATGGCTTGGATGAATAAGCAAGGCATCACTATTTGGCTAGATGAACCTTTGCCTGTTATTGCGGCAAGGCTTGCTCCCGAAAAGGCCCACCGTCCTTTAATTGCCAAATTATCAGATTCGGAGCTCCTAGCTTTTTTAGAAAAGCAAAGAGCAGAGCGGCTTTCATTTTATAGTTCGGCACAAATACATTTACAAGACGAAACTATTACCCCTGACAGTTTTAAAAAAGCACTTGCTAAATTATAAATGATGTTATATAAATTTTATATTCCTATTGCTGCTTTTTTGGGTGCATTAACCGTGGCCCTTGGCGCTTTTGGCGCACATGCTTTAAAAGCTGTTTTATCTCCAGCGGCACTTATTACTTATGAAACAGCCGTGCGTTATCAAATGTATCATGTAGTGGCGCTACTATTTACTGGAATATTATTACAGAAAGCCTCATCTCCAAAACAACAAAAGCTTTTAAGTAGGGCAGGGCTATTTTTTATTGACGGCATTGTGCTTTTTTCGGGCTCCTTGTACTTTATTGTAGCGAAGCCTTTTTTGGGTATTGAGGGTTTGCCTTGGGTGGGCATCATAACCCCAATGGGTGGCCTTCTATGGATGGTTGCTTGGGTGCTATTAGGACTCTCTCAACTAAAGGGCGTGGAAAACTCTGACAGCATTTAGCATTTTTGCACATCGGCACCTAAGAGGGTATAGACCGCTCCCCTTAACTTATATTTGTTACTATGGCAAATAGTTTACGAAAAAAAGCAACCACTCCTCCAGATCCTGAGCAGTTAACGCCAGATAAGGAAACAGAAGTAACCGTTACGGAAGTTGTAAAAGACGAGCGTACTACTAAAATAATAGGTGCAGTAACTTTATTGTTTGCAGGTTTTTTATTTGTTGCCTTTACGTCTTATTTATTTACGTGGCAAGAAGACCAGGATAAAGTACATCAGTTTGGCATTAAAATATTTGCAGAAAATGATTTGCGTGTAAGCAATTTACTAGGAGTATTGGGTGCTTATGTTGCGCACTCCTTATTTTACAAAGGGTTTGGTCTTGCTTCTTATTTATTGTGCACTTTCTTTTTTGTACTAGGTGTTAATTTAATTTTCGGTAAAAAAATATTTAGCCTTTGGCGCAATGCACGCTATGTGCTTGTTGGCTTACTTGTACTAAGTACTGCTTTTGCATTTGTTGCATCAGCTAGTTCCTTTTCGTGGGGTGGGGCGGTAGGTGAGTTGTTTACCTCTTTCTTGCAAAAGTGGACGGGTACTTTTGGTACCGGTGCTATACTATTACTAGCTGCCTTTAGTTATTTTATATGGCGTTTTAATCCAGTATTTAAGGCCCCTAGTTTTAATTTCAAGTCTAATAAAAATGACACTTCCGATGTAGGTGCGCCATTTACCCTTGATGATGAAAAGCCGGTTGTGCAAGCCTGGGATGAAGCGGGTGCTCTTGTGCCAGATCCTAATGCTGCGCCATTAGACGAGGAAGCATTTGAAAACGAAGAAGAATCGGAAAAAAAAACGGCAGTAGTGCCGGTAATACCTAGTGGCAATAAATTAAAATCGGAAGGAAAGGCGGTATCTGTAATTATGCCTGATGCACCCGAAGAAATCATGCCAACAGCATTAGCGCCGCATATGAGTGGCGAAGACCCTCTAGATTTAGATGAAACACTTGAAGAAGAGGAAATAGAAGAAGCGTTTGAAGAAGAAGATTTGTCTTTAGAGATTAACGAAACACCCATCGAAGCAGCAGCTCCTGCTGCAAGCCTTGGTGCATTAAATACCAAATACGATACCACCCTTGATTTAAAAAGCTACAAGTATCCAAGTATTAATTTACTCGAAACACATGGTAGCGAAAAAATTGTGCATGATCCTCAAGAATTGGAAACGCACAAAAATCAAATTATTGCTACGTTAAAAAATTATGATATTGCCATTCAAAAAATTCAGGCAACAGTAGGTCCTACGGTAACACTTTATGAAATTGTTCCTGCGCCAGGTGTACGTATTAGTAGAATTAAAAACCTCGAAGACGATATCGCACTAAGCCTTGCGGCACTTGGTATTCGTATCATTGCACCAATTCCGGGTAAAGGTACCATTGGTATCGAAGTGCCTAATATTAGAAAGTCGGTGGTGAGTATGAAAACACTTTTAGCGAGTGATAAATTTAGAACCTCTGATTATTCTTTACCGATTGCAATTGGTAAAAAAATTGACAATGAAAACTTTATCGTAGACCTTGCGAGTATGCCACACCTTTTAATGGCGGGTGCAACGGGTCAGGGTAAATCGGTGGGTTTAAATGCGATACTCGTATCATTACTTTATAAAAAACATCCATCGCAACTCAAGTTTGTTTTAGTAGATCCTAAAAAAGTGGAGTTGAGTTTATACCGTGTTATTGAAAAGCACTTTTTAGCAAAACTCCCTGGCGAAGACGACGCCATTATTACCGATACTAAAAAAGTAATCAATACCCTCAATGCGCTTTGTATTGAAATGGACAACCGTTATGATTTATTAAAAGAAGCGGG
>CAMAQW010000122.1 GCA_945860335.1 Sediminibacterium ginsengisoli
AAAATAATGCGCATTAAATTTTTGAGTGTCTTTGGAAATTAGTGCCCTTCATTTTTATAAGCCTTCATTCTTTCGATTACATTTTCTCTTACGTTTACGTAATACAAATTATAATCGCCAATATGATAATTTGGATTTTTAACTAAAAAGCTCCCAAATATTTTAGGCTTTGCAGTCCATAAAACCTTGTCGGTTATTTTTGCCTGTGCAACACCTTTTGCTAGTTTATTAAAATTGGTAAGAACGCCGCCTTTATTGGCTTTCCAAGAGGCACTAGGTATAGACTTGTTAAACGTAAGCGGGTTGGTAACAATTACATTAAATTTTTCATTTTGAATAAAGGGAGGCGTGTAGCCTTCTTTGTATGTTCTCCAACTGCATATACAACCCGTTTGCTTGGGCGTATCACATGCCTTAATGGATGTATACACTTGCGGATTTACCGGGATTCCCACTAAGTAGGCAGCCACCAATTGTTTTTGTAACGGCTTGTTATCAAAAAATTCTTTTACTAGTCTTATGCCATGTGTTGTGCCTTGACTATGTGAAGCAATAATTATAGGTCTTCCCTTGTTTTCATTTGCCAAATAATATTCAAAAGCTGCTTTTACATCCTGGTAGGCAAGTTCAAAAGCGGCGATGGCAAGCGTGGTATCAGTAGCAGTTGCTGGATAGTATGCACTGATATGCGTTTGTCGATAACGTGGCGCATACAACCTGCCTGCTACATTAAATAAACTTCCTTGGTACAGCACCGGGCTATAATCTGTTTTTGCAGCTAAAAACGCATCTGAAATATCGGCATTCATGCCAAATGGTTTTTCGGCCCCTAAATAGGTAGTTGGATGAATAAAAAATACGTCTACAGAAGTGTCCTTTTCATAAGAAGCTTGTAATGGAGCCGGCACACTATCTGATGGGTCATGGATAGCAGGATGTGCAGCCCAATAACTAAGATCACTGTAGTTGGGTCCACTACTTGCTTTATTAATTTGATAATTGGTTGCTAATTTTTGATAGCTATTGCTGCAACTAGATACTAATAGCGACAAGGCAATGGCCAGGAATAGGTTTGTGGGGGTATGTTTCATCATAGGTAAGACAAAATTAAACAATTATGGGCTGCTTTGCTGCAATATCCTTTGTTAAATAAGCGTTTTATACTTATAATAATCACATATTTATGTCTATACCGGTAGTAGATTTAGCAGATTTTTTAAGTGGTGATCCCTCTAAAAAAGCCTCTTTTGTAAAAGCACTTGGAACCGCATACGAAACGGTTGGTTTTGTAGCTGTAAAAAACCATGTCATCCCAGATCATTTAATTGCCGCACAATACGATCAAGTACAGCAGTTTTTTTCGTTGCCACTAGAAAAAAAACTAACCTATCAGATTGATGGTTTAGCGGGCCAGCGTGGGTATACAAGTTTTGGCACTGAACATGCTAAAGGAAGTGAGGCGCCAGATTTAAAAGAATTTTTCCAATATGGACAAACGGTAGATGCAAGCCATCCATTAAAATGGGAATATCCAGATAATGTTGTTGTTCATGAAATCCCTTCACTCAATCATACTTTACTAGAAGCGTACCGAAATTTTGAAAAAAGTGGAAAAGCATTATTACAAGCCATTGCTATTTATTTAGAACTAGACGAATATTTTTTTGATGCACATATAGAAGAAGGTAATTCCATTTTACGTTGCATTCATTATCCGCCCATTACACAGGAACCTAAATCTGCAATACGCGCAGAGCAACACGAAGACATTAATTTAATTACGTTGCTAGTTGGCGCTTCTGCAGATGGACTTCAGATTTTAACAAAGGCGGGCGAATGGGTAGGAGTAACTTCATTACCAGAACAAATTGTAGTGAATGTTGGTGATATGCTACAAAGGCTCACAAATAATAAATTAAAAAGCACTACACATAGGGTGGTTAATCCACCCAAGGAGCACTGGCATACCAGTCGGTTTTCGATGCCATTTTTTTTGCATCCAAAAAGTGAAATGAGTTTAACTTGTTTAGATAGTTGTATCGATGCAGAACATCCAAAAGCATATCCCGATGCAACCGCAGGTGAATATTTAGATGAAAGGCTTCGCGAAATTGGTTTAAAAAAATAAATTTGGCACTACTTCGTCATATACCATTTTTACGCGCTGTTCTTTGGCATAGCTTAACCGCTTTTGGTGGTCCACAAGGTCACCTTGGTATGATGATGAAAACATTTGTGCATCGCCGTAGAGATGTTACAGAGGCTGAATTACTCGAGTACAATGGGTTTTGTCAACTCTTGCCCGGCGCTTCCTCTACGCAAACATTAGCACTTATTGGTTATAAAAGAGGTGGCTATTTACTAGCTGTATTAACGCTACTCATTTGGATAATGCCTGCCTGTGCACTTATGGGCGGACTTTCATTTTTACTCAATTATTTTGAAGATAAAAATGAAGTGATTGGCGCATTTAAATTTATTAGACCCATGGCTATTGGGTTTATTGCCTATTCGGCGCTAAAAATTTTACCGCTTGCTGTTCATAACACCATCACACGTGTTATAGTAGTGATTGGTGCAGCTGCTACATTTTTATTTTTTAAAACACCTTGGGTATTTCCTGCCTTGATTGTTGCTGCAGGTATTGCAACAAATTTTAGTGACAAAAGAATTCCTGAAAAAGAAAAACCCGTTAAAAAAATAAAGTGGGTAAGCTTGTTTTTATTTATTGCATGCTTTGCATTAGCGGGTTATTTATCTGAAACAGCTACCCGCAATAATTGGGAAAATAGAAAAGCTTTTAACTTGTTTGAACACAACTATCGTAACGGAAGTTTGGTATTTGGCGGCGGTGATGTACTCATGCCATTACTGTATGAGCAGTATGTTACAAGGCCAGCTTCTAAGCGCGTAATTGATAACAAACGCGATGTATTAAAAATGAATCAAGCCGACTTTTTAACCGGTTCAGGTATCGTAAGGGCCATACCCGGTCCTGTATTTTCTATCGCTGCATTTTCCGGTGGAATGACCATGCGATCGGAAGGGGCTTTTGGACAAATGATGGGTATTATTATTGGTGCTATTGGCATTTTTTTGCCGAGTGCTTTTTTAGTGCTTTTCTTCTTTCCTGTATGGAATTATGTAAAGCGTTATGTTGTTATTTTTAGATCTTTAGAAGGCATTAATGCTGCTGTTGCCGGTATACTTTTTGGGGCCACTGCCTACTTAATGAAAGACCATTTTTCGGACCCTGCAGCATCAAGTTATTTGCTAATACAATGGTTGGTTGTGTTAGGAACCATTGTATTACTTCGCATCAATAAAATACCAGCACCCGTTATTGTTGGTTCTATATTTTTACTGGGTTTATTGCTTCACTAAAAACAAGTTAAATTACAGCGTCAAATGCGGTAATCTGCGCATACTGTTATAATATTACATTTAAATCTGTTGCATTTGAAGCGAAGGCTACTCCCATTTATTATTGTTTTTTTCCTATTAATAGGTCAAATGCCAAAAGCCAATGCGCAGTATGTTACCATCGCAGGAACCGTCTATGATGTTACCGCCCGTAATCCTCTAGAAGCAGTAGCCGTGCGCTCTACATCCGGAAGAGGGGGTATTACAGATTCGACAGGAAGGTATATCGTAACGGTATTAAAAACAGATTCTATTTGGTTTTCTATGATTGGTAAAAACACGATGAAATATCCTGTTGATACCATTTCCAATTTGGATAATTTTAATATTATGATTCATGTAAAGGCCACCGATTTGCCAGAAGTGAAAGTGCGTAATAATTATTACAGGTATGATTCTATTCAAAATAGAATTGACAATGCCAAAGGCTTTAATTATAAAAAACCAGGCCTTGGCTTGACCTCTAATCCCAATTACAATCCTGGCGGGTTAACGGTTGGTTTTGATTTAGAAGCCATCATCAATATGTTTAGGTTCAAGCGCAACCAGAACATGGAGTTTTTACAAAAACGACTCATTGACCAGGAACAAGAAAAATATGTCAACTTCAGATTTAGCAAAGCCTTTGTTCGTAAAATTACACTGCTAAAATCGCCGGAGTTAGATACGTTTATGGTTCGTTTTAGACCACCTTACGAACTCGTTACAAAAATGAATGATTTAGAATTCGGTTATTACATCGAAAAGCAACTTGAAATTTATAAGCGAACTAAAAATTCATATAGAGGTAGTTTGCGCAGAAGAGATGATTAATTATCTTTATCATCATGCGCCTTTTCATTACAGTTTTATTTTTCATGTCTTTTGTGGCAGTATCTGCACAAAATAAAACCGGTGTATGGTATGGTGCCATTGTGTTTGAGCCCGATGGTGTTAGGGAAGTAGATTCCGAGCCTCGCATTAGAGTAGATGCTCAGGCCGGCCGTATCGTCAATGTTCCACCTGTTTATGCGGGCACTATGTCTCTTTCAAAATCTAGAACCTATACCAAAGCTAAACTAGAAATTGTAGACACTGCCGGTCAAATGATGGCAGTACTCACCACATTTAGTGCCGATCAAAAAAAATTAACTGCTTACTTATTTTATGTATCCGCTACACCTACAGAGAAATATAATTACTACGCAAAAGCAGTTCGTTGTTTGATTAATGAAACAGAACATACCCCTAGTTTATTTGACCTTCACGGCAATTTTGTTTTCACCGATACCAGTGTTGTTTTTAGTGGTATTTGGGAGAGCCCATTTGGAAAAAGCAGGTTGGGGAAATTTACTTTTCAGCCAAGCATACAATCTATCAATGTTAATCCTG
This sequence comes from Sediminibacterium ginsengisoli, assembly GCA_945860335.1. Lineage (GTDB taxonomy): Bacteria > Bacteroidota > Bacteroidia > Chitinophagales > Chitinophagaceae > Sediminibacterium > Sediminibacterium ginsengisoli_B. The sequence continues at coordinate 4,795 of CAMAQW010000122.1, forward strand.
AACTGCTTATTCAGTGGAATGATATCGTTAAAGTTGTACCGGAGGTAATTCAAATAGAAAATTGGGCACCCTCAACAAGTAATTTTGATACCATTCTTACAAAATCTTTTTATATCGATTTTTCAATTGCAGAAACCGGGGTTCTAGATCATGATACCCTGGTGGTATTAGTGGACGGACAGGTGTTAGAAGAAAATCTCGTGCTCACCGATAAAAAACATGATTTCAGGGTTAATATTACATCCAAAGACTATCATCAGTTAACCATTCGCACAAAAAGTGAGGGTTCCATTAAAGGAACAGGCTTCCTTTTAAGTATTGCCACAAAGGAAAATGTCTATAAATACAACCTCACTCAATACAAGTACAATCAATCGGATTGGTTTTTTCAAAAAGTAGGCGGTAGGGCTCGTTCTAATTAGGTTTTGCTCTATTTATTGGGCAAATAATTTACCTTTAAGGTTCTTAAAATGAATACTTTGAAAAGATGTTCTCTACCCATCGTGCTCCTTTTAGCACTTGTAGCCTGTAAAGGTAAACCTGATCAAAAAAAACAAAAAGATGGTGGGCCTAAAGCTGCTATCGTAGATGTTATTATTGCTTCAAATAATAAAATCAATAAAAAAATTGAAGTAAATGGTTCGGTTCTTCCAAATGAAATGACAACCATTCAATCTGAAGTATCTGGTCGCGTTACTTTTTTACAAATTCCAGAAGGAGGATCTGTTGCAGCTGGAACTGTATTAGCACGTATCAATGATGCCGATTTAAAAGCATCTCAACAAAAAATAAATGTGCAATTAGATCTTGCACAAAAAAA
>CAMAQW010000123.1 GCA_945860335.1 Sediminibacterium ginsengisoli
AGTGGTAGTTGGTTGTATTTTTAATTAGCCCTTTCTTAAGTATTTTGTAAGGATCACAATAGTTTGTCCTTCTATTTTTCCTTCAATTTGTTCTGTGTTATCTGCTACCAATCTAATATTTTTTACCACCGTACCTAATTTAGCATTTAGGGTAGATCCTTTTACATCTAATGATTTTGTAAGCACCACCGTATCGCCGTCTTGTAATACCATTCCATTGCTGTCTTTGTGTAATTCTACACTGCCATCATTTTCATGATCGCCCGTAGATTTTGCCCATGCCATGGTATCGTCATCAAAATACATCATGTCTAATGCATCTGCAGCCCAGCTTTGGTCTTTTAGTCTATTTAATAAGCGCCAGCTTACTACTTGTACCGCTGGAATTTCACTCCACATCGCTTCGTTTAAACAAGCCCAGTGTGCACTATCAAGTTCTTCTTTTTTATTGAGTTGAGCTGCACATTTGGTACAAATGAGAATGCCTTCCTCATTGTTAGTAGGTACTTCGTAAACACTTAAATTGGTGGTAGATTTACAAAGTTCACAACTGTTGCCACTTCTTGCAATAAGGTCTTTCTCGTTTTTCATGTTTGCTTGTTGAGGGTAAATTTCGGCGAATGTAAGGGAAAAGTGATGAATAGGATTCTCGCTCACTTCGTTCGCTCGTTCCTGTCGAAGTGGGCTTTCTCAAAGCCTCGCAATCAAGTGATGGATTTTTTTTAAGTGTTGTATGATTTAATATATGGCGCCTTGACGCTACTACGAAAGGATTCTCGCTCACTTCGTTCGCTCGTTCCTGTCGTAGTGGGCTTACTCAAAGCCTCGCAATCAAGTGATGGATTTTTTTTAAGTGCTGTATGATTTAATATATGGCGCCTTGACGCTATCGCGTCCGGCCCATGGCTATCACGCGCTTACTTATGCCTGCGGCAACGACGCGCTCATAGCCATTGCCTGCACTTCGTGCAGGCGCCATCGGCCCAGCTTAAAAATAAAAAAGCCTCACATTTCTGTGAGGCTTTGTGACCGCGTTAGGATTCAAACCTAAAACCTTCTGATCCGTAGTCAGATGCTCTATTCAGTTGAGCTACGCAGCCATTACCCTAAGGGGTTGCAAATATAATCTCAAAAAGATTAACGGCAAAAAAGGAATGCTTTTTTATTCAAGATTATAGTCCATAAAGGCCTGCAGCAATTGATTCTGCTAGTTTTTTAGGTAATAACCATACTAAAAAGGCACCCAGTTTATTAATAAAGCCGGTAATTACTTCGGGTTTCTTGTTAAATAATGCGGTTACGGCAATTTTTGCTACAGCTTCTGGTGTCATATTCACCTTTTCGGCGGTTTTAAGCGCTTTAGGGCCCACATCAGCTCTGCTGGCAAAGTTGGTGTCGGTAGAGCCTGGGCTAACGACTGTAACGGATACACCCGTGTTTTTGAGTTCGTGTCTGAGACCTCTGCTAAAGTTTAAAATAAATGCTTTAGAGGCTGCATACGCCGATAATCCGGGTACGGCTTGGTACGCCGCAGAGCTCGCAATATTTAAAATATAAGATGGACTATTTCGAGTAAGCATTGGAAGGAGTGCCGCCGTTAATGCGACAGGAACTTCCATGTTAACGCGCATCATTTCTATGTGTGCTTCGGCGCTATATTTTGTAAAAGGGCCACTTAATCCATAACCCGCATTGTTTACGAGTATACCTACATTATAATTGTTGGAATGAATCCAATCCATTAATATTTGTGTTGCACCTGCTTGGCCTAAATCTAAAGCCAAATAATGCGCTTCAATACCATAGGTGTTTGAAAGGGTAGTAGCGTGTTCTTGTAACGACTTTTCATCTCTTGCTACTAAAAGCACTGGATACTTTCTTGTAGCAAGTTCGGTGGCAATACATTTACCAATGCCTTTGCTTCCGCCGGTAATTAATGCAAACGGCATCATACTTATTTATATTAGTGGTGAACCTTAGCAGTAAACCTGTGGTAGAAAGGCGTTTTACTGTTTTCGTCCTTTGGCTTGTATTTTCCGGTAACGATAGGAACATACATGACACGGCGTCTACTGGCTTCTCCAAAGTTAGGAGATTGTTTAACACGGTGCCACAAACGTCCATCATGAACTGTTAAATCGCCAGCGTTGATATTAAATCCAACTTCACGGGCATCATCGTTATTGTCAAGGAAATACTTTTTACCAAAGAGAAGTTTAAACATGCCTTGTGTGTGTGTGCCAGGTATAACCCTGAGTCCACCATTGTCAAAAGGACAAGTGTCTAAATGAATACCAACGTTTAGCATTGGCATAATTTTTTGACCCATAAATAAATCACGAGGACTATCGGTGTGCCAACCCATTTGGGTAAAAGAACTATTTGGCGTATTGATGTAGTTATTAATAACCAATCCATCTTTTTCATTTTCTGCAATACGTCCATCATATGGGTGTAAAAATGCATTTAATGCTTGTAAGCGAGGGTCTGCTAATAATTCTTGTAAAGGCTCGCTATGTAATGAGCTAAAACAAAGACGTTGAATCGTGGTGTTGCCTTTATCGTCTTTACCAAACTTTAAAGGGATACCATTTACTTTCTCTTTTTTTTCTGCGAGCCACAGTGCTTCTATTCTTTGTTGCTCTGCTATATATGTTGCTACCTGTTCTTTAGCTAAATAATTTCTAAAAACGATCACACCATGTTCCTTAAAAAAGTCCAGTTGCTCATCTGTAACAGCGTCTCCTAGTTCAAAACTGCTGTCCCATATTTTCATGCTTACTTTACCCATGTATAAGTATCACTTTAATGTTAAGGAATTATTATCAAATTGTTACCAGTCAAATGACTATGAACCTGTAAAGATAATCAATACATTAAAAAAAAGCTACTTTTTTGGCCCCTAAATAGAGAAAATAGGTAAAAATAAAGGCGGCAATCACATCCACACTGTAATGAATGTGTTGAATTAGCACCAGAATACCCACCATAAAAGAGGCTGCTAAAGCAATGATTTTGTCCCATTTAGCCTGTAAACAAAGGAAAAATAGGAACATATTGCCGGTATGGCCCGAATAAAACAGGTCTTTGGTAATAAAAATGCCCTTTCCACCATAGGCAATGTTGGCAATGGGGTCTTTTAGCGTAATTAAACCCGGAGGAGGGTTTAAAGGAAGTAGGCTAATCGTTAGTACCCTTGCTAAACACATTAAAATAAAACCATATGCAACAACTAAAAAGATGCTTGGATTTTGGTAAATCCTATAAAAAACCAAGAGTACCACGCTCCAAATAATAATAAATGTAGGGATGGAAACATCCGAAGCCGGCAAACGTTCAAGCACAAAATCTTGAAGCACCATGCCTTCTCTTTTTTCTATAAAAGCAAAAAAAGAAGGAAGCAGGAGTAAAATGATGGCTATGAGCGCAAGTGCAACAAAGGTTTTATTTCTAAAACTTTTTAACTGCCATGCTTCCGACCATGATATGTGTTCTTTTAATAATGCCATCTCACAAATGCTTCAATCGCTGCATATTTAGTTTGACCTAAAGCGGCATACAATTGTGCGGTATTGGCATTTCTAGTTTCAGCTCTTTGCCAAAACTCGCGCATATCGCTACCCTGAAATGGAACACTGTCTTTTTGTGATTGATGTATAAAAATGCCAAAGCGTTTTTTAATAACCTGATCTGGACTCATCGGAATGGCCATTTCAATATCTGCAATATCCCACTCTTGCCATGCACCTTTGTACAACCAAACCCAGCAGTCTTTAACCCAAGCATCACCAGCAGCTTTTAAACGGCGCATGCTTTCAAATACAACATCTAAGCATACTTTATGGGTACCGTGCGGATCGGCTAAATCTCCAGCACAATAAATTTGATGCGGTTGAATTTTTCTTAAAAGTTCCATGGTTTGTAATACATCGTCTTCACCCATTGGATTCTTTTCTATTTTACCCGTTTCGTAAAAAGGTAAATTTTGAAAATGGTATTGATGTTCTTTTAGTCCTACATACCTACAAGTAGCTTTGGCTTCACACTGTCTAATAAGTCCCTTAATGGCTCTAATTTCTGGAGAATCCAATCCACCTTTTTGTTTGGTGGCAATGTAATTACGTGCTGCTTGTAAAATTTCTTGACTCTTTTTATTATCGATGCCAAACAGGTCTTCAAAACCAACTGCAAAATCTAAAAAGCGAGTTACAAACTCATCGGATACTGCAATATTTCCACTGGTTTGGTAGGCCACATGTACTTCGTTGCCCTGGTCATGTAAACGCATAAACGTTCCACCCATGCTAATGATATCATCATCAGGGTGTGGTGAAAAAATTAAACATTTTTTTGGATATGGATTGCTTCTTTCTGGATGCGCCGGAATAACAGCATTGGGTTTACCAGCTGGCCAGCCTGTTAAGCTGTCTCTTAGCATATAAAAGACCTCCAAATTAATTTCGTATGCGTCACTTTTTTCTACGAGTAAATCGGCTAAACCATTTTCGTTGTAATCTTTGGCTGTAAGGCTTAATACCTCTTTACCTAATTTTAATGAAAGCTCAATTACGGCACGCTTCATTAATTTTTTATCCCACACACAGTTGCCCGTTAACCACGGCGATTTAATTCGGGTTAATGATTCTGAAACAGTAGGATCAATTATAAAAGTACAATCCGGATGTTCTTGTAAAATACTTGCAGGTACTTGCTCTGTTACATCGCCTTCAGCTGCTTTGGTGATAATTTCACCTTTGTTGCCAAAGGCCATAAGTAAAATACGCTTCGACTGCATGATCGTGCCAATGCCCATAGTTACTGCAAGGCGTGGCACTTTTGATAGATGCGAAAATTCGTAAGCATTTGCAAGTCTTGTATTGTTGGCAAGGTTTACCAGTCTAGTTTTTGAAATGATACTTGAACCTGGTTCGTTAAAACCAATATGTCCATTACCACCAATCCCTAAAATTTGTAAATCAATGCCGCCCGCTTTAACAATTGCAGCGTCATACTCGGCGCAATATTTTTTAATATCATCTTTAGGCCATTTACCACTTGGGATATGAATATTTTTTGAATCGATATCGATGTGGTTAAATAAATGATGGTGCATAAAGCTCCAATAGCTTTGTGGTGCATCTTGTTCTATGGGGAAATATTCATCTAAATTAAACGTAATCACATTTTTAAAACTCAATCCTTCTTCTTTGTGCAGTCTTACAAGCTCTTTGTATAACTTAATTGGCGTAGAGCCCGTTGCTAATCCGAGTACACAGTTTTTGCCTTGCGACGATTTCTCTTTAATGAGTGCCGCTATTTCCTGTGCAACAAAAGCAGAACCTTCAATTGGTGAAGGAAAAATTTGGACTGGTATTTTTTCAAATGCGTCTATCATAACAAATTGTTATTACAGTATAAATTAATTATTCTCTGGATTAAAATATGCTTTACTATAATTTATTTTAAAATTATCATAGCGTTTAAATTCATGTAATAATTTCTTTTCAAACGAAGGCCAGTTCTTATTTTCTTTAGAAGTCCACAATACTTCACTTAATGCACTGATACGTGGGAAAACCATGTATTCT
>CAMAQW010000124.1 GCA_945860335.1 Sediminibacterium ginsengisoli
TATATTAGCGGCAACACTGGTGCCACTTGGCATTGCTGTTTTATTTATCTTCAGTGGGAAAATTGAAAAAATTAAAATCTGATGACATTAAAATATTTTTTAACCATCATTTTTATGACAGCTAGTACCGTTCTTTTAGCGCAAAAAGAGTTTTCTATTTATGAGGGTCCAGTGCCCAATGCACTTCCATGTAATAAAGAAGAAGCAGTTAGTAAAAATGCTACTGGAAAAATTGTTATTGCAAATGTTACGAGTCCAACCGTTACGGTATTTAATCCAGTAAAGCAGGATGCCAATAAAACTGCAATTATTGTATGTCCGGGTGGGGGTTATGCGAGACTTGCCTCTGGACATGAAGGAAATGAAGTGGCGGAAGCGTTTAATAAAATAGGTGTTACGGTATTTGTATTAAAATATCGATTGCCTTTTGATAGTTGTATGACGAATAAAGAAATTGTACCACTACAAGATTTACAGCAAACGATAAAGCTTGTTAGAGACCGTGCAGCAGGTTTTGACATCAACCCTGCTATGCTTGGTGTGATCGGATTTTCGGCAGGCGGTCATTTGGTGAGTACTGGAATTACAAAGTTTTCTGAATCATACATCGAAAACACCAGCAATACTAGTTTAAGACCCGACTTTGCTATTTTAGGTTACCCTGTTATAAGTATGGATTCGGCTATATGCCACAAGGGTTCTAGAGATAATTTACTCGGGAAAAAAGCGGCTGCTGCTAAGCTTAATTTGTTTTCATCTGACATGCAGGTAACGGCTCAAACGCCTCCCACTTTTTTAGTACATGCTTCTGACGATAAATCGGTTTCTGTCGAAAATAGTATTCGGTTTTATCAAGCACTTATAAAAAACAAGGTAAATGCAGAATTGCATATTTACCAAAATGGAGGTCACGGTTTTGGACTTCATAATGCAACAACCTCAGATGCTTGGTTTGAAAGAGCAACTACTTGGATGCGTGTCAATAAATTTATAGCAGGCAACTAATTTATTTTTCTTCTTTTTCCATTCTTGCTAAAATTTGAAGTATCAATTTGTCTTGATTTTCTAAATGTGTTAGAATGGTTTCTATTTCTAATTCTGCTTTTTTGTTAATTAGGTAATCTTCTTCTGCTCTAATTTCTGAATGCCTCGATTGTAAATTTTGTCCTACCATGATTAGTGGCATCAAAAATATTTGAAGCATATTGGAGATGATGAGCCATAGCACAAATGCAGGATAAGGGTCAAATCTCAAATGTAAGGGTGCCATCGTATTCCATACAATCCAAGAAGCAGACCAAGTAAATACAATCATAAAAAAACCCATAGAACCCACTTTGGTTGTGATCCAAAGTGCTAATTTATCCATCCTTGAAAGCCTTTCTTTATGCCTGATATTGGCATTTCTAGAAGGTATATGGGTATCCTTGATATGCTGAAGGCTAACAGGGTTTGCGTTTTTCATAATACCGGCGTATTTATGGGTAAAATTAGCTAATAACTGAGTTCATAGTATTCGCTGACTTGTATATCTTTAAGTACATTAAGATACTTGCCATGTCACAATCCAATTCAAGACGTAAATTTTTACGCAGTACCGCTGTGGTAGCTGCTGGTATAACCATTATTCCAAGACAAGTTTTAGGAAGAGGTTTTATTGCCCCTAGTGATCAATTAACCAAAGGTATTATTGGTCTTGGCGGTATGGGTAGAGGCCATATAGGCCTTGGAGGCACTAGGGTGGTAGCACTATGTGATGTTGATCAAACACATTTAGCGGCAGCGGCTAAAATGGTAGGCGCTGGTGTAAAAACTTTTGCAGACTATCATGAACTCATTGCAATGCCCGAAGTTGATATTGTGCATATTGCTACGCCACCACATTGGCATGGAATCATGTCTATTGAAGCTGCAAAGGCAGGTAAAGATATTTGGTGTGAAAAACCAATGACCCGCACCATCGGTGAAGGTAAACGAGTGGTAGAAGCAGTAAAACAGCATGGACGAATGTTTAGACTAAATACTTGGTTTAGATTTCAAGATGAATTTTATGGGATGAAAACAACGGTAAGGCCTATTAAAAAATTAGTAGAGTCGGGCATGCTTGGTTGGCCACTTACTGTAACAGTTAGTAAACACACCGGGTTTGATTGGAAATTTTATTGGATTGGAAAAACAGGACTTGAAGCGCAGCCAGTGCCTGCAACACTTGATTACGACAGATGGTTAGGACCTGCGCCATACAAACCATACAACGCGCACAGGGTTCACGGAACGTTTAGAGGTTATTGGGATTATGATGGTGGTGGACTTGGCGATATGGGGCAACATTATTTAGATCCTATTCAATATTTTTTAGGCAAAGACCATACGAGTCCAGTAAAAGTAGAAGTAGACGCCGATCAACAACATCCGGATGCTTGCGGTACGTTTCGAAAAATAGTGTATACCTATGCCGATGGTTGTAAAATTATTTTAGATGGTGAAGCCAAAGACGAATCGGTGGCTTACATTGAAGGACCGGAAGGCAAATTATTTGCTGGCTTTAAATCTACCATTCCTAATCTAAAAGAAAAGCTAGCGCTACTACCAGACCCTGCACCACAGGTTACAGATTTTTTAGAATCGGTAAAATACAGAACACCGTTTGCGCTGAATGAATCCAATGGACATAGGTCTTGCACGATTATTAACTTGGGTAAAATTGCATTACAGTTAGGACGAACCTTAAATTTTGATCCAGAAGCACAAGTATTTATTAATGATGATGAGGCGAATAAAATGATCAACCCGCCAATGCGTGCACCCTATGGTATCTAGTATAGTAAACGTCAAATGTAAGAACATGAAAAAAATAATTATAGCTTTTATTGTATCAGCCATTTTTTTAGTGAATGCTGATGATTCATTTGCTCAAGGAGATGCAGCTTCTGTAGCGGCCACTGTTTCAAAAATGCAAGCATGGAACAGCACAGCTTGGGAAAACTTTTTTAATACGTTTAACAATACGGATGCTGGCACCAATGCGCCACATGTAAAAGCGATGTATGAGTTGGATGCTTATTTGCATGCAGCATCACTTGATAAATCATTAAAAAATAAAGCCGTTGCAACTCTTGTTAAAGGGCTATCACAACTAAAAAATGTATCTGAAAAAAATATTTTAGTACGTTCTTATCTACTAGAACGTCTCGGTTATTTAGGGTCAGACAAAGCTGTACATACACTTTCTAATTATATTGAAGTGACAGGTTGTACAGATGTAGCAACCATGTCACTTGCTACCATCGGTTCAAAAAAATCATTGGCGGCACTTGAAGCGGCACTTGTAAAAGCTACATCAAGTACAAAGCCTGCTATTGAAGCGGCAATCAAACATGCCAAAAGTGTTTTACCTTCTTTGCAGGCAGTTGCGTTAACGCCAGCCAAAGCAGTTCATCCCGCGCAGCGATTACTTGATTTGCAAGATCAAATGGAAATGGCAAAAAGCCCAACGGCTCAAAAAAATATTATTATTGAAGCTGGGAAAGTAAATAAACTAGGAGCGCTCATGTTTGCTGCTAAATTTTTAGAAACTGCGGCGCTGCAATCTGATGCAGCAATTGTTGTAGCTAAATTGGCACTTGCCAATCCAGATTTTAAAGGTCCCATGGTAAGACCTGTTTTACAAAGAGCACTCGCTTTATTGAAAGGAGAAGATAGTGCCATTTTGGCTAGTAAGTTAGCTTATCATATTAAGGCCATGCCTTACGATTATGGTTTCGAAAATTTATTTAATGGAACCGATTTATCGGGCTGGAAAGGACTTGTGGCAAATCCTATAGCCCGCTCAAAAATGAGCGCTCAGCAATTACAAGATGCGCAGGCAAAAGCAGACGCATCCATAAAATCCGATTGGGTTGTAAAAGATGGACTACTTGTTTTTACCGGACATGGCGATAATTTATGTACACAAAAACAATATGGGGATTTTGAACTTTTTGTGGATTGGAAAATCACCGAAAAAGGTGATGCGGGTATCTATTTACGTGGAACACCACAAGTGCAAATATGGGATACCAGTAGACGTGAAGTGGGCGCACAGGTTGGTTCTGGTGGACTATACAACAATCAAAAAAATCAGCGTAATCCACTAGTTGTTGCAGACAATAAAATTGGCAGTTGGAATACGTTTCATATTATTATGCGTGGTGCAGTGGTTACTGTTTATTTAAACGGGATACTCGTAACGGATAAAGTAGTGTTAGAAAATTATTGGGACCGGACTCTTCCTATTTTTATAAAAGAGCAAATTGAGTTACAAGCGCATGGCACTTATGTTGCCTACCGTAATATTTATATTAGAGAGCTTCCTAGCAACTCGCCAACTGTCCTTTCAGACTTTGAAAAGCAACAAGGCTTTAAAATGTTATTTGATGGCACTAACCTCGACAATTGGGTAGGCAATAAAGCAGGATACCTTTTACAAGACGGCGCTATTATGGTGAATCCGAAAAGTGCAGGTGGAGGCAATTTATATACCAAAGAGCAGTATTCCGATTTTGAATACCGTTTTGAATTTCAGTTAACCCCTGGAGCCAATAATGGATTGGGGATCAGAACTCCACTGGAGGGTGATGCTGCCTACGTGGGCATGGAACTTCAAATTTTAGATAATGACGCCGAAATTTATAAGAATTTAAAGCCTTATCAGTACCACGGCTCTATTTATGGGGTTGTGCCGGCTAGAAGGGGCTATTTAAGGCCAATTGGGGAGTGGAATGAAGAAGTTGTTGTTGTAAAAGGCACACGCGTTAAAGTCATTTTAAATGGCGAAACCATTACGGATGCGGATATCAAGGAGGCTTCTATAAGCGGTACGATGGACCATAACGAGCACCCCGGATTAAAACGAACCACAGGTCATATAGGCTTTTTAGGCCATGGCGACGTGGTTCGATTTAGGAATATTCGGGTGCTTCCTCTATAATTTGCCCAAAACCTGTTTTTACCGGGAACGATTGCGTAGAAAAATAATGGTTTTTGGCGTAAAGATTGTGGAGATGGGTGTAGCATTGAGCTACGATTTTTAATAATTTAACGATTGCTAAATCAATTACGTATGCGTATGAAAAGTGTATGCCTATACCTGTTACTATTGGTAGGGTTACTAAATGTACATCCCAATCTTTCTATTGCTCAAACGGGTAAGCTTGAAGTAAAGGGTAAGGTTACCTCAAACGACCTTCCTTTGGAGGGTGTAAGTGTTACTGTTAAGGGTGGAAAAGTAGCGGGAACTGTTACTGACAAAAATGGTCAATTTAAAATTCTATTGCAAGATGGAAAGAGTAGTTTAACCTTTTCTTATGTAGGTTATTCGGAACAAACGATCGCAGTTAATAACAAAACAACTATTAATGTTTCACTTAATTCTACTGCTTCAGAAACAGAGGAAGTGGTGGTGATTGGATACCAAACCGTAAAGCGCAAAAACGTATTAGCTTCTATCGCTAGTGTTAGTGCAAAAGATCTAAAAGATATTCCAGTTAACTCTGCTGCCGAAGCCTTAAATGGTCGTTTAGCAGGTGTTACGGCTTCAAC